>CAMDDY010000305.1 GCA_945893125.1 Bordetella parapertussis | reverse complement strand
CGAGGGGCTCGGATGCTATCGCACCTCGCCCACCCAACCTATTAATCAGAGTTGCACTTCGAATTTGAACTCGCGTTAGATAAAGCGTAGCGCAATCCACGATGGTTCGCCATCACCGCCGGTCTCTGGTTCAATCTCTGCTGCAATTTGGTGTAGCATCGCCCGACTTGCCATGCAACTCACCTCCCACCAATTCAAGTCCCGCTCGCGCGAAAAACTCGCCGACGCCAATCTGCAAGGCGCGCTGAAGAAATTACAGGGCAATTTCGTCAAGGGCCGCGCGGATCGGGTTGCTGAACTCGAAAACTTCGACGCGATTCGCGATGCGGCGGCCGCGATACGCGCGCGCACGCTCGATCATCTGGATTTGTATCTGGAGGCGTTTGAGCGCAATGCCACGGCGGCGGGTGCTACGGTGCATTGGGCGGAAACCACGGCGGATGTGAATCGCATCGTTTGCGAACTGGCGGCGAAATACGCTGTAAAAAAAGCGGTGAAGTCGAAGTCGATGGTGAGCGAAGAATGTGCGCTGAACGATGCGCTCGAAGCCGCCGGGGTGCAGGTGGTGGAGACCGATCTGGGCGAATACATTCTGCAACTGGCGAAAGAAGCGCCGTCGCATATCGTGGCGCCGGTGGTGCATAAGAGTCGCGATCAGGTGTCCGATCTGTTCGCAGAAAAGCACCATCTACCGCGCAAGACCGGCATTCCTGAATTATGCAAAGAGGCGCGCGAGCAACTGCGCCCGCACTTTGTCAGCGCGGACATGGGGATTTCGGGGGCTAATTTCATTATTGCCGAAACCGGCTCGACGCTGATTGTCACCAACGAAGGCAACGGGCGCATGGTGACGACTTTGCCGCGCGTGCATGTGGCGATTACCGGCATCGAAAAAGTGGTGCCAACGCTCGAAGACATTGCGACCTTGATTCGATTGCTGCCGCGTCACGGCACGGGGCAGACGGTCACCAATTACATTTCGGTGACCACCGGCCCGCGTAGAGCGGGCGACACCGACGGCCCGGAGCATTTTCATATCATCCTGCTCGACGGCGGGCGCACCAAGTTGCTCGGCGGCGACATGCAGGACATGCTGCGTTGTATTCGCTGCGGTGCGTGCATGAACCATTGTCCGGTGTATCAGAGCGTCGGCGGGCACGCGTATGGCTGGGTGTATCCGGGGCCGATGGGATCGATACTCACGCCGACGTATGTGGGTTTGGAAAATGCGCTGGATTTGCCGAATGCTTCGACCTTGTGCAACCAATGCGGCGTGGTGTGCCCGGTGAAAATTCCGCTGCCGGATTTAATGCGCAAGTTGCGCGAGAAACAGTTTGAGCTGGGATTAAAGCCCAAACAGGAAACCTGGGGGCTGGCGGTGTGGCGCTGGACTGCGCAGCGACCAGCCCTTTATGCGATGCTTACCAAAATTGCCGCGCGCGTGCTGGCGGTGATGGGCAGTAGCGATAAACTCATCCACAAGCTGCCGTTCGGCCACGGATGGACGCAGGGGCGCGACATGCCCGCGCCACCGGGTAGGACATTCCGTGAGTTATACAAATCAAGGCGATCAACATCAGCGTCAAAACCTTAGACACAGATTTACGCAGATGAACGCAGATGAACGCAGATGACCCTGCTGAGAAATCTGCGTTAATCTGTGTCGAAGAAGTTTCTTACTTTATCCAGCAGCATTTCCGCAAAGCAGGACGAATCACATCAACGTCAAGACCTTAGACACAGATTTACGCGGATTAACGCAGATGACCCAGCGGAACAATCTGCGTTAATCCGCGTTAATCTGTGTCGAAAGTTTTTGACCTTAAAACGCCAGACGGAGTAGTTATGAATAGACGATTGGATAGTGAAGTATCAAGAGCAATCACGTTGTGGATCAACAACAAGCCCGCCACGGCCACGACGACTCGCATGGGTGACATCACCAACCCGGCCACAGGCGTGATTACCGCGCGCGTGCCGTTGTGCAACGAAGCGGATATCGACACCGCGGTGGCCGCGGCGAAGGCGGCGTTTCCGGCATGGCGCGATACGCCGCCGCTGCGCCGCGCGCGCATCCTGATGAAATATCGCGAACTGATCGACGCGCATCGCGATGAACTCGCGGCACTCATCACCGCCGAGCATGGCAAGACGCTCTCCGACGCGGGCGGCTCGGTGCAGCGCGGGCTGGAGGTGGTGGAGTTCGCGATGGGCATTCCGCACTTGATTAAAGGCGAGCACAGCGAAGAAGTCGGCACCGGCGTGGATTGCCATTCGCTGCGCCAGCCGCTGGGCGTGTGCGCGGGGATTACGCCGTTTAATTTTCCGGCGATGGTGCCGCTGTGGATGTATCCGGTGGCAATTGCCTGCGGCAATACGTTTGTGTTGAAGCCCTCGGAGAAAGTGCCTTCGACCGCGATGCGGCTGGCGGAATTGTTCAAGGAAGCGGGCTTGCCCGACGGCGTGTTTAACGTGGTGCATGGTGACAAGCAGGCCGTCGATGCGATTTTGCATCACGCGGATATCAAGGCGATTTCGTTTGTCGGTTCAACGCCGATTGCGAAGTACATTTACGAGACCTGCGCGACATCCGGCAAGCGCGTCCAGGCGTTGGGCGGCGCGAAGAATCACGCCGTGGTGCTGCCGGATATGAATAGTGCCGCTGATCTGGATTTTGTCGCCGACTCATTGATCGGCGCGGGCTACGGCTCGGCGGGCGAGCGCTGCATGGCGATTTCGGCGGTGGTGGCGGTGGGCGACATCGGCGATGCGCTGGTGGCGACGATCAAGAAAAAAGCCTCGGTGTTACGCATCGGGCCGGGCGCGGGCAAGGTTGATGGCAAAGAGCCCGACATGGGCCCGCTGGTGACGCAGGCGCACCGCGACAAGGTCGCTGGCTACGTGGATAAGGGTGTGGCGGAAGGTGCGACGCTCGCGCTCGACGGGCGCACGTTTACATCGAACGAGGGTTTCTTCCTCGGTGCATCGTTGTTCGACCACGTGCGTGCGGACATGAGTATTTACAAAGACGAAATTTTCGGCCCGGTGCTGTCGGTGGTGCGGGTGAAAACGCTGGACGAAGCGATTCAATTGATTAACGCCAACCCGTACGCCAACGGCACGGCGGTGTTCACGCGCTCCGGGGGTGCTGCGCGTAAATTCGAGCGCGAAATCGAAGTCGGTATGGTCGGTATCAATGTGCCGATACCGGTGCCGGTGGCGTTTTTCTCGTTCGGCGGCTGGCGGCAGTCGTTGTTCGGCGACACGCATGTACACGGCATGGAAGGCGTGCGTTTTTATACGCGCGGCAAGGTGGTGAGCACGCGCTGGCCGGATGCGAATGCCGTGCCGACCGGGTTTAACATGCCGACGTTAGGGTGAGGCGTTAGGCGTGAGGAGTGAGATAGCGGTGAGTGCGCGTGACAATCTGCTTGGGCGTATTCGCGGGGCGCTGCGTCGTGATGTAAATGACGGCGCTGCCGCAGCGGTGCGTGCGCATCTGGCGGCGCACGTTGTCAGCCCGCGTCCTGCTGTTACGGGTGATCTGGTCGCGCTGTTTCGTGCCAAGGCGCTGGCCTTGTCGTCGTCGGTGGCTGAGGTTGCCGATGTGACGCAGGTGCCGAAGGCGGTGGCGGATTATCTGTCGTCAAACGCGTTACCGATGAACGCGGTGTGCTGGCCGGCGCTGGGCAATCTGGATTGGACGCGCCACGGCGTGACGATGGAAATGCGTCCCGCCCGCGAAACGGACAAGGTCGGCGTCACCGAAGCATTTTGTGCCATTGCAGAAACCGGCACGCTGATGACGCTTTCCGGCGCGCACACGCCGCCGGTCACCAGCCTGCTGCCGGAAACACATATCGCGGTGCTGCGTGTGTCGCAAATCGTGCCCGCCATGGAAGAAGCGTGGCAGCGCCTGCGCGAGACGCCCAACTACCCGCCGCGCGCGGTGAATTTTATTTCCGGCCCGTCGCGCACGGCGGATATCGAGCAAACGCTGACCTTCGGCGCGCACGGGCCATATCGCGTGCATGTTGTTTTGGTGCATTCCTAGAAGCAACGAGATAAGGCAATCCTGTGCTGTTCGGCATCCCTATCGATTTCATCCTGTTCGCGCTGACACTACTGGGTGTCGCGGTGTTCCATCACCACACGCTGGCGGTGGCGCTAACCGGGTTGGGCGTGATTACCGGTTACAAGATATTGATCACCGGGTTCAAAACAGGCGCCGGTGTGATGGGGTTCGCGCTGCACTTGCAGCACGAATGGGTGATTCTCGCCAATCTATTGTGCTTGCTGCTGGGGTTTGCGCTGCTGTCGCGGCATTTCGAGGAAAGCCGCGTGCCCGCGATGCTGCCGAAGTATCTGCCGGACGACTGGAAAGGCGGCTTCGTGCTGCTGCTGATGATTTTTGTGCTGTCGAGTTTCCTCGATAATATCGCGGCGGCGATTATCGGCGGCACCATTGCCATGACGGTGTTCAAGGGCAAGGTGCATATCGGTTATCTGGCCGCTATCGTCGCGGCATCGAATGCAGGTGGTTCCGGCAGCGTAGTGGGTGACACCACCACCACGATGATGTGGATCGACGGCGTGCATCCGTTAGACGTGATTGAAGCTTATGTCGCGGCGTCGGTGGCGATGGTTATTTTCGGCATTCCGGCGGCGCTGCAGCAGCATCGGTATTCGCCGATCGCGAAAGACCCGCCGGAGGGCATACACATCGATTGGGCGCGTGTTGCCATCGTGTTGTGCATATTGGTCGCAGCGATAGCCGCCAACGTGGTGGTGAACACGCGCTACAACCATCTGTCGGATGCGTTTCCGTTCATCGGCGTGGCGGTATGGCTGGCGATTTTGGTGTGCGTGCCGCTGCGCCGTCCGGATTGGAGCGTGTTACCGGGGGCGTTCAAGGGCAGCGTGTTTTTGCTGTCGCTGATCCTGTGCGCGTCGATGATGCCGGTGGAGCAACTACCCGCGGCATCGTGGCAGACGGCGTTCGGTCTTGGCTTCGTGTCGGCGGTTTTCGATAACATCCCGCTTACCGCGCTGGCGTTAAAGCAGGGGGGCTATGATTGGGGCTTTCTTGCCTATGCCGTGGGCTTCGGCGGCTCAATGATCTGGTTCGGCTCATCGGCGGGGGTGGCGCTGGCAAACATTTTTCCGGAAGCCAAATCAGTGGGGCAGTGGTTGCGTCACGGCTGGCATGTGGCGGTGGCGTATGTGATCGGATTTTTTGTGCTGCTGGCAGTGCTGGGATGGCATCCGAATGAGCGGCATAAGGACAGGAAAGCCGGGCCCCCGGCGGTAATAGCGGTAGAGGTGGCCGTCGCGGGACTTGACTTGCGTCAAGAAGTTATTTTTTATAATTGATTTCGCATGCTCGCAGGTATAGCATTACTGTTGCTATCCGATGAGGGCGACCGTAAATAATAGTTAATAAAAACAGTGTGTTACGGTTTTATCGGCAATTCCATCTTTTCCCGTAGTTACGCGTAATGACCAATCCCAACAGCACTTCTCAGGAGGATGTAATGCTGAACAAGATCAACGAGGCAAAGTCCGAAATCGTGGCAACTGAAGTCAACGGCGATGGATCGCGCCGCAAATTTCTGACGGGCGCCGCGGCGATATCCGCGGTTGCGCTGGCGGCATGCGGCAAAACCGAAGCGCCCAAGCCTGCCGAAGCGCCTGCGGTTGCGGTTAAACCCTCAACCATCGTGCTCAAGATGCAGGGCGCTTGGGGCGCCAAGGACATCTTCAACGAGATGGCGCAGGAATACGTCACGCGCGTCAACGAAATGTCCGGCGGGCGTCTGCGTATCGATTACCTGAATGCCGGCGCGGTGGTGAAGCCGTTCGAGGTAACCGATGCGGTGAGCAACGGCGTGCTGGATGCCGGTCACACGGTGCCGGTATACTGGTACGGCAAGAGCAAGGTGGCTTCGCTGTTCGGCTCCGGCCCGATCAACGGGTGCGACGCGCATCAGACGCTGGCGTGGATTTACCGCGGCGGTGGTATGGAGCTGTATCAGGAGTTGCTGAAAAAGCTCAACCTCAATTACGTGGGCTTTTTTGCCATGCCGATGCCGACGCAGCCGCTGGGCTGGTTCAAGAACCCGGTCCGGTCGGCCGCCGACATCAAGGGCCTGAAATACCGCACCGTGGGTCTGGCGGCGGATCTGTTTCAGGCGATGGGCGCCAAAGTGACGCAGTTGCCGGGCGGCGAGATCATCCCCGCGCTGGAAAAGGGCGTTATCGATGCGTTTGAATTCAATAATCCGACATCCGACATGCGTTTCGGCGCGCAGGACGCTAGAAAAAACTACATGATGGGCAGTTTCCATCAGGCGATGTAATTCTTCG
>CAMDDY010000304.1 GCA_945893125.1 Bordetella parapertussis | reverse complement strand
GTTAGCATTCCGCACCGGTGAATACACAAACACCATGAACCCGCACGCGGCATGTACCTTCGATTGCCGCTAAAATGCTCCGCTCATCGCCAATACACAGGATTCATCACGGGGATCAATTATGCGGGGCATTTTGAAGATTTTTCCATGGATCATGGCAGCGGGGTATCTCCTCGTGCCGGGCGGGGCGGCGCTGGGGCAGACCTTCCCCGGCAAAGTCGTGCGCATCGTGACCGGCGGCCCCGGCAGCAATGGTGACTTCGCCTCGCGACTGCTGGCGCTGGGTCTCACGCAAGCACTCGGCCAGCAGGTGATCGTGGAGAACCGGCCCAGCGGCATCATTCTCGGTGACGTGGTGGCCAAGTCGCCCGCCGACGGACACACGCTGCTGGTGACCGGCAGCTCGTTCTGGCTGGCGCCCTTCCTGCAGAACAACGTGCCGTGGGATCCGGTGCGCGATTTCGCGCCGGTCACGCTGGCCGCGAGTTCACCCAATCTGGTGGTGGTGCATCCGTCGTTGCCTGTGAAGTCGATACACGATCTGGTGGCGCTGGCGAAGGCCCGTCCCGGCGAACTCAACTACGCTTCGGGCACCACCGGATCGATGCCGCATCTGGCGGCGGAGCTATTCAAGCAGATGGCGCGCGTCAATATCGTGCGCATCAATTACAAGGGCATCGGACTCGCGTTGACCGACACCATCGGCGGGCAAATGCAATTGATGTTTCCCAATGCCGGCGGCGCCGCGCCGCACGTGAAGTCCGCTCGCCTGCGGGCATTGGCCGTGACCACCGCGCAGCCCACGCCGCTGTTTCCCGGCGTACCCACGGTCGCCAGCGCGGGCCTGGCCGGCTACGAGGTGGCGACCCTCAACGGCATCTTTGCGCCTGTCCGCACGCCGCAAGCGGTGATCGACCGGCTGCAGCAGGAATTCGCGAAGCAACTCGGCCTGCCCGAGATTCGCGAGAAGTTTCAGGCGACCGGTGTCGAAACCATCGGCAGCGGACCGGATCAATTGGCGGCGGCGGTCAAACGCGAGATCAGCTTGTTCGGCAAACTCATACGCGACGCCGGCGTGCGTGCGGAATAAACAGGGCGCAATGTGAAAGCGGTCCAGATCGATCAATATGGCGGCCCCGAGGTACTGCGTTACCGGGATATAGCAGAGCCCGTAGCGGGCGTGCGGCGACTGCTGGTGGATGTCTACGCGGCGAGTGCCAATCCCGGCGACGTAAAAGTCCGCAAGGGCCTGCGGCCTGAATTTCTCAAGTCGGGTTTCCCCCACACCATGGGACGCGACTTTTCGGGTGTTGTGCGCGCGCTCGGCGCCGGCGTGACCGAGTTCAGGCCGGGTGATGCGGTGTTCGGCGTGCTGCCGCTCGGCATTGAGGGCACTGCCGCTGAAGCCATCGCGGTCGATGCCGATATCGCCGCGATAAAACCCGCGGCACTGTCACACGTGGATGCGGTGGCACAGGCGTTGACCGGCCTCACCGCGCTGTATTCGATGGAGGATGCGGGCGCCGTCCAACCCGGTGAAACGGTACTCATTCATGGCGGCGCCGGCGGTATCGGCAGTTACGCCGTGCAGTACGCCTGCCACAGGGGCGCGCACGTGATCACCACCGCGAGCCCGCACAACCACGACTACGTAAAAAGCCTGGGGGCGCACCAGGCCATCGATTACCACGGCGACGACTTCACGCGCATCGGCGCCATCTGCGATGTGGTGCTCGATTCTATAGGCGGGGACGTGCAGCGCCGTTCACTGTCGGTGTTGAAACCGGGCGGCCGACTGGTGATTATTGCCGCCAGCACCAAGGATGCCGACGGTGTGCGCGCGGACGTAAAAATACAGCGTCCGATTGTAGCGCGAGACCGCAAGCACCTCGAACGTATCGCCGAACTCGCCGTGGCGGGCGCGGTGAAGTCGCCCGAGATCAAACTCATGAAACTATCCGAATCGGTGGAAGCCCATCAACTGCTGGAGAGCGGTCGCCTGCGCGGCAAAATCGTGTTTGTCGTGCGCTGATTGCCCGTATCCCTACCGCGTCCTTAACAGCAACGTCGCGGAAAAAACACGTCTTCCTCTGCCGTGACATCATTCGGTACGGCCTCGATGGCCGAGTCATCCGGCAATTCGGCGGCATCCTCCATCCCTGAACGCAACTCGGCGTCGCCCATCGAGCGCAGTTTTGCCCGCAGCGCCTCGGTGGCCGGCCGGTTGATCGCGTCGGTATCCCCAACGAAGGCAATGCCGTAACAACGCTCGGCCCGCTCCCGCGAGATATAGCCCTCGTGCAGATCGTCCTCGACCGTCTCAACCGGCCGCTCCAGCGGCGATCCATAGCCACCGCCACCGCCCGAGCGCAGGATGTACGCATCACCCGGCTTGAGCGAACGGCCAATGACCTTGCCGCTGGGAAAACGCAATTCCTGCTCCACGCCCGCCACTTGCACAGCGACCTCATTGCCTGCGGCCGGATGACCGCCAAACAATCCCCAGGGCCGGCAAAACACGCGCTCGATGTAGGAGTTCATCACCACTTCGTCGGTGGCGCGCATCATTTTCACGGTACCCAAACCGCCTTGCCACTGGCCCGCGCCGCAGGAATCCTCGCGCAGCGCATAACGCTCTGCCTGCATCGGGTATTTCGCCTCGATTTGTTCGATGGGACTGTTATGTGTATCGCCGTCGTTGATGCAGATGGTGGCATTGGATCCATCGGCGCCGTTTTTGGCGCCCCAGCCGCCGCCGGTCAAGCCGCCGCCGCTCATGATGAATATTTTTCCGTCGGGCATGTGACCGTGGATTTGCGTCGTCATCAGTTCCGCGTGGTGCCCCGCGATCACCCGATGCGGAATGGCGGGCGCCAGCGCTTTGAAAATAGTGTCGATCACCGTCATCGGATAAGTCATCCAGCGCCGCATCGGCGCCGGCTTGGTTGCGCTCACCACACGGCCCTCGGGAAGAATAATCTTCAGCGGGCGGAAACTGCCCTCGTTGATCGGGCGTTCCAGCCCGGATGTCACGCACTTGAATGCCACCTGGCAGCAGCCGCGGCCCGCCGCCTTTCCCGAGTTGTAGAATCCCTTCACCTGCTTGCTCACGTTGGTGAGATCGATGGTCATCTCGTCGCCCGACACCGTCACCGTGACGCTGATCGGCACGCGCTTGCCAGCATCGACGCCGTCGTCATCCATGTACGACTCGGCTTCGTAGACGCCGTCCGGAATGGACAGCACGTGTTTTCTCGCCAGCGCCTCGCTGTGGTCCATGATCGCGGCGATCGCCTTGAGCACGGGATCGCAGCCGTAACGCCCCACCAGTTCCCTGAAACGCCGCGCACCGGTCCGCACCGTGGCAATTTGCGCGTGCAAATCGCCGATCGCGCGCTCGGGTATGCGCACGTTCATCTGCAGGATCGCCACCAGATCCGTGTTGAGCTTGCCGGCGCTGTACATTTTCAGGATGGGCACCTGCAAGCCCTCCGAGAAAATATCCCGCGTCATCACGTTCAGCGCGCCACCGATGTCCGCCCAGTGCGCCATGCAGGTCGAAAAAGCAATCAGCTTCTTGCCCTCGAAGATGGGTACGACCAGCGTAATGTGATTGAGGTGGCTGCCGGTGGTGTAGGCGTCATTGGTCACCAGCACATCGCCCGGCACGATGCCTTCCGTGCCATATTGATCGAGCATCGCCTTGACCGTGTCACTCATGCCGCGAATAAACGTGGGCAGCCCGATGCCGATGGAAATAATTTCGCCGCGCGCGCTGAACAGGCCCACGGTGAAATCCTGCGCCTCGTAGATGATCATGCTGTACGCGGTGCGCATGAGATTGGTCTTCATCTCCTCGGTAATCGCCACCACCGAGTTGCGCACGATTTCCGTCACCACCGGATCGGCGCGCTTGGACGGTTTTGCGCGCACACTGGTTTTACGCTTGACACTGCGCACGACCTTCTTTTTCTTCACTGCACTCGCTTGGGACGCCATGGCGCTCAACTCCTTGCTATCGTAATAACCAGATCACCGTATTTGCTGACTTCCAGCCGGTCACCCGGAAAAACCACCGTCGTCGAAGCATATTCCTCGATCAGCGCCGGCCCCGCGATGCGCTGCCCGGCCACCAGATCGTTTCGGGCATACACCGGCGTGTTGACGTAGCCACGCGCCTCGGTCAGAAACACCTTGCGCAAGGCGGGCTTGGCGACGGGTTTGCGCACCTGCTTCGCGTTGGCCGCGCGCAAGCGTTTCGCGACGGGCTTGTCCAGCGTGCCGACCACCGAACTGTGCAGGCTCACGATTTCCGCCGGCTCGCGCGGCGCGTTGAACGCATAACGCTTCATGTGCTCATCATCAAACAGTTGCTTCAGGGCAGCGCGATCCGGGCGTTTGAAAAACGAAGCCGGCAATTCGACCGTCACCGGATGTTCCTGCCCGACGTAACGCATGTCGGCGGCACGGGCGCAGGCAATGCGGCTATGCGCGATATCCTGCTGCAGCAACCCGATGCCCTCCGCTTCCAGGTCCGCGAATATTTTTTCGAATGCCTTGAAATCCAGTTGATTCACCGGCATGAACCACGTCCGCACGAAATCCCAGCGCAGATCAGCCATCAACATGCCGTACGCGGAGAAATGCCCCGGTGAAACCGGAATGATGACCTGTGGGATACTCAGCTCGCGCGCGACGATGCACGCATGCAGCGGCCCCGCGCCGCCGTAGGCCACCATGGCGAAATCGCCGCCATCGAGTCCGCGCTCGGTAGTCACGCGGGTGACGACGTTCGACATGGTCGTGGCGGCGATGCGGATGATGCCGTTGGCGGCGGCTGTCAGCGAAATACCCATCGGCTCGGCAATCTGCGTGCGCATCGCGTGCGCGGCGCCTTCGAGATCAAGTTTCATCTCGCCGCCCAGAAAATTATGCGCGGAGAGTCGCCCCAAAATGAGGTTGGCATCAGTCACCGTGGGCAGGGTCCCGCCCAGTCCGTAGCAAACGGGGCCGGGTGACGCACCGGCGCTCTGCGGTCCGACACGCAAGCCGCCGCCCTCCTCGATACGCGCGATGCTGCCGCCGCCGGTGCCGACTTCCTGCGTGTCGATCAAGGGTATTTGTATCGGCAAGCCTTCGGCGTATCCGCCCACCATCATGTTGCCGGCCATCATCACTTCACGATTGAGCACCACGCCCGCCTTCGCTGTAGTGCCGCCCATATCAAAGGCGATCGCGTTGCGCAATCCCAGACGGTCACACACCACCTTGGCGCCGATCACCCCGGCGGCAGGCCCCGACTCGAGCATGCGTATACATTCGCGCTGCGCGCGCGCGATATCGAATAACCCGCCGTTCGATTGCACCACGAAAAACGAGCCGTTGAAACGCTCCCCCGTAAAGCGATCCTTGATCTCGCCGAGGTAGGTCTTGATGCGCGGCCCGATGTAGGCGTTGGCCGCAACGGTGGAGGTGCGCTCGAATTCGCGGTACTCCTTCGACAGTTCGTGCGACGCGCTGACAAAAACACCGGGGCAGTGTTCTTCGAGCAACTGCCGCGCGCGCAATTCGTGCGCGGGATTCATATACGAATGCAGGAACAGAATGGCAACCGCCTGAATCTCCAGCTCGCGAAACTTCGCCGCCAGCGCGATCAGACCGGCCTCGTCCAGCGCGGTCTGCACTTCCCCCGCAGCACTGATGCGTTCGTCCACCTCGAATCGCAACGAGCGCTTGATCAGCGGCTGATGCTTTTTGAAAAAGAGGTTATATGCCTGCGGCCGGTTGATGCGTCCGATCTCGTACACATCGCGAAAGCCGCGCGTCGTCAGCAGCGCGGTCTTCGCGCCGGAACGTTCGAGTATGGTATTGATGGCGATGGTGCTGCCGTGCAGAAAAAGCTTTGCCCGCTCGACCGATGCACCGGCCTTATGTACGCCGGTCACGATACCCTCGACCAGGCGGCCGGGCGTGGTCAGCGTCTTGCCAAAGTAGGTGTCGCCCGAATCCGTATCGAAGGCGACAATATCGGTGAATGTGCCGCCCACATCAGTGGCAACGCGGAAGGATTTGGAAGCGGAACCTGGCATGGCGGTAATGTCCTGGTGTTTCCATGCTTGCCGCGGTCTGTTTTGGGCCGGGCCAGGCACGTACATGGGTCGAATAGGTGAATCGGTATGCGCGGCGCTGACTGCGGCGATACGACCACGCAGGCACGATTCTACAATCGTCCGGCTCTCCTGCTTAACTCACGCGAGTTCAAATTCGAAGTGCAACTCTGATTAATAGGTTGGGTGGGCGAGGTGCGATAGCATCCGAGCCCCTCGACCACCAAGTTAAAGTTGCCAAGAATGAACTACACACACCTCACCCAAGACGAACGGTATCAGATTGCGATC
>CAMDDY010000303.1 GCA_945893125.1 Bordetella parapertussis | reverse complement strand
CACTGACGAGATGCTGGGCCGCGCGCGTGCGGTGCTGCACGTGGATGTGCAGACCGGGCGCGTCGCGTTTGTAGCCTCTACCGGCCCGGTAGCCGAAGTCGGCGCCAAAATCACCGATGTGCTGTTTGGCGATTACACGGCGGGCGAATGGATCGCCTACTCGCAGCGCGTCGAAGGCGAATACGTCAAACCGGCTGTGAGCCAGCGCCTGCTGCTGCTCCGGCGCGACGGGGACGGCGGCGTGTTGCTCGACGAGGAATATTCGTCCGCCAAGCGCGATGCGCTGGCAAAGCGGCTGACCGAGTACCGGCGCAAGGCCGAACTGCTGACCGGCCAGATGCATGTGCCGGATTACCTGCTGCGTTCCGCGAGCAACGCCGTGCTCCATGTAGAAATCCAGAAATCGGCGCCGTATGACCGTGGCCGCGGCAATCTGAGCGCCACGCACACCGCCACCGTGCGCGCGGTTTTGCAAGGCGATGTGCAAGCCGGACAGACCATTGAATTCATTGAAGAGGGCAACCGCAAAAAGCGTTACGACCCGCCGGCCAGCCGTGACCGCATCGTGCTGCTGTCGTATTCACGTTCAACGCAGGACGGGCAGATGAAATGGTGGCTAAATAATCGCGTGGATTATGGGTTTACCGATGCGGGGCTTGCCACGTTGAGAACCGATGTCGCGCGCGTGCGCGCGGCGCAAGCGGACAAAGCGGCTAAATAACACCAGAGTGATTTTTAAGCTGATAACAGCGGGCGGGAAGTAATCGCGGCGGCGCTTGATGGCAGATGGGGGGTGGCGTTATTCGCGGCGAGGCGCAATCGCAGGCAGCGGCTCATCGGGGCGCGCGGCATCGATGGCCGGAACCGCGTAGCTGTCAAGGAGCGCCAACTGTTTTTCATTCACATCGCCCATGAGTAATTCCGCGTTGCCAAAACAGATTCTGATCCCCAAGGTAAACGTGCCCGTAGTCACAAGCCGCTGCGGCGATTGAAGATTTTCATCCGGCGTGAAGCGGATGTCCGTGGTCAACACCCAGCCCCTCTTGCCGTTCACATCCACGCGAAACCAAGGGCCGTTCCTGGCAAGGATTTTTCCGCTGGCGCCCTGCTTTACCGGGAAATGCGCGACTGAATCAAACCTGGGTTCTTCCCGCAGTTCGATGTGCTTGGCAATGGTGACGCGCTCCGCAAACGCCGAAGCTGAGCAGAACAGCAGTGCCAGAAAAACCGCTCGAATCAGGTTCGCCGCAAACATCGCAACCTCGCGCTGGTGAGTGGCGGTCACTCTGACATGGCGCGGGGCGAAACGCGCAGGAACTATTTAACGGTGGCCTCGATATGGGACGTGCCATGGCGAGAATCGGCCTGCGGTTCTGATGGCAATTACAGGTGAATCGGATCTCGTATTAATTTATAAATTATTGTTTTATAACGATATTTTTTGACGAGGCATGTAGGTCGCGACGCCGATCAGGCGATCTGCTTCGCCAGCGCCAGCAGCATTTCATCATTGCCGCGCGCGGCCACCAGCGACAAGCCCAGCGGCAAGCCGTTCACTGTAGCCAGCGGGAGGCTCACTTGCGGCAGCCGCCCGATGCCGGAGATGCACAACATGCCCATCGCGCGTTCACGAAACGCGGTGGTTTGATCGTGGGGGCAATTGAGCAGCGGCGCGACGTCGGGCACGCTGGGCAATAACATCACCGCGTTGCCAGCGAGCAGTTTGTCGAGACGTTCGGCAATTTCTTCGCGCCGGGGTTTCATCTGCGCGACCTCGGCGGGCGTCACCTTCGCCACGGCCTCGAAGCGTTTGCCGATGGCGATGCCGAAATTCGGCTTCACGCGCGTCACCCACTCGCGATGCGTTTCCCAGATTTCAGCGAACTGGATCACGCGAAACACTTCAAACCATTCGTTGAGACCCTCGCTGCTGACCGTCACCGGCTCGGCCTTGCCCAGCACTTTATAGACACGCGCCAGCGCCGGTTGCAACGCCTGTTGCGCATCGGGCATGGCGAGCGCGAACGCATCCTGCGCGAGCAGCACGCGGCCATGCGTAGCCGCTTTACCGCCGCCGAGCAGTACCTCGCCGACCCGCGCGAACAACGTTGCATCGCGCGCAAACCAGCCGCAGGTGTCGAAGCCCGGCGCCAGCGGGCACACGCCTTCGAGCGAAATGCGCCCGTGCGTCGGGCGTATGCCGTAAATGCCGCAAAAGCTCGCCGGCCCGCGCACCGAGCCGCCGGTGTCGCTGCCGATCGCAAAATCAACCAAGCCGCCCGCCACCGCCGCCGCCGAGCCGCTGGACGAGCCACCGGGCACGCGGTTGGGGGCGGCGCTATTCAGCGGCGTGCCGTAGTGCGCGTTTTCGCCGGTGAGGCTGAACGCCATTTCTTCGGTGTGTGTTTTGCCCGCAAGACTTGCGCCCGCATCGAGCAGTTTTTTCGCAACCACCGAATGCACCGTCGCCGCCTCATGCGTGCGCAGCCAATCCGGGCAGCCGAAGCCAGTTTTGTGTCCGGCCACATCGAAGATATCTTTCAGGCCGAAGCTGAGTCCTGCAAGCGGGCCGCTGGGCGCGCCGGGTAATTCAACGTGGGTATGGCGGCAGAACGCACCGAGTTGGTCTTGATCGAGTATGGTCACAAAAATTCCTTTATAAACATATACTTAACATAAACAACTTGCGCTAGGCCAACGACTGTTTGTGATGGGTTTCACCCATCCTACGCGGCGTCCGTAGGATGGGTGAAACCCATCACAACGCTTATGTTAACTGCCGCGTCGTGATGGGATTACCCGCCTTGTCGTTCGGCGTATGGCAATGGTTGCAGGTCGTGATGGCGAGTGCGCCACAGACCGCCGGTCTTGAAATGTTCATCGAATTTCCCTTTCGCGAATAACGGTGACAAATCAAAGGCTGAGGTGTTGATGATAACCGCCCGCCGCAGACGTCGCCAATCCTGCGCGCCACGGTTCACCTGCATCCCCGGCCTGCGTTACACTATTCTTTAGAACCTGTCGCACCATCAAACGCAGGAGGAAAAAATCATGGGCTACACACCACAGTATTTGGGACATGTGAACCTCTGGGTGCGCAATGCGGCGCGCTCGCGGCAATGGTATGAAGACGTGCTGGGGCTGCACACGCACGATTTCGTGCCGGGTCGCGGGGCCTTCCTGTCCGCCAATCGCGAAGAATCCCACGAAATCGCGCTGATCGAGGTCGGCGAAAATGCGCCGGTCGCGCAAAAAAACAGGTCGGGCTAAACCACCTCGCCTGGAAGATGCAAAGTCTCGAAGACCTGCGCGAATTCTACGACCGGATTATGCAGAAACAAATTCCCATCGACCGCGTCACCGATCACGGTATTTGCCTCGGCGTTTACCTGCGCGATCCGGACGGCAACGGCGTCGAGGCGTTCTATGAGTTGCCGCGCAGCGAGTGGTTCCGCGAGGACAAGCTGTTTCTGCATAGCGACCGACCGCGCGGTTTGTTCCCCGGCCCGTGGGACGCGCACCTTACGCCCGGGTCGAGCGGCGTCTGACGCGTCCGTACTTTCGCCGCGACGCTTGCCACCAGCGCGGCGCTCAGTCGAGTTTGATCCCGATGCTTTTCACCAGATCGCGGATAACGGCGACGTCCGCGCGCAGCGTCTTGTCGAGGTCGCCGGGCGAACCGCCGATCACCGCAATATCGAGTTCCGCCATGCGCTTCAGGAACTCTGGCGCGGCCAGCGCTTTACCCATCTCGGCGTTGAGTCTGGCGATGATCTGGCGCGGCGCGCCCTTGGGCGCGAACACCGCCGTCCACGGAATATATTCAGCATCCGGGTAGGAAGCCGTTAACGCGGGCACGCCGGGCAGCGCGTCTTTCGACGGAAAGCCTGTTTTCGCCAAAGCGATCACCCGGCCGCTTGCGATGTGCGGTCGCGCAAGCCCCAATCCCACGTTGATGAGGGCCGTCTCCGCCCCGGCCACGGCCTGCACTGCGGGGCTCATGCCTTTATAGGGAACATGGACGAGCGCAATGCCGGCCTTGCGCTGGAAAAGCTCCATCATCAGGTGCGTGCTATGGCCGTTGCCGCCACTCGCATAAGTAATCTGCTTCGGGCGTGCCTTGGCCAGCGCCACCAGATCCGCGACCGACTTCGCGCCCAGCGACGGATGCGCGATCAGCACTTCGCTGTATTTCGCGAGCATCGACACCGCATCAAAATCACGCAGCGGATCATATCCAAGCTTCGAATACACCAGCGGATTGACGGTCATGATGGAGTTGACCGCCGATAACAGCGTGTAACCGTCCGCCGGCGCCTTGGCGACCACTTCCGCCGCAATGCTGCCGCCAGCGGCCGGGCGGTTGTCGACGACGAATTGCTGCCCCGTCGCTTCGCTGACCCTGGAAAACACCAGCCGGGTGACGGTATCGCCCAGCGAACCGGGCGCGCCCGCTTGCACCACGCGCACGGGTTTCACCGGATAGTTCTGTCCTGAGCCTGTCGAAGGGGCCTGCGCAAACACCGTTGCACACGGTGCGGCCAGCAATCCTCCGGCGCAAAGCGCAGCGACTATCCTTGTGATCCCGCTATCGCGCATTGAAGCATTGAAGCATTTTTCATAGATACTCCTCATCGTTGGTCGTGACGTAAAGATAATTCTACGAGCCTCATTCTACCTATGTCCAAGTATTTTTATCGTAATGAACAACAGGCGTGAACGATCGGCAGGTTTACGATCACGTTCGCCCTTCACGCGGCTGCCTGCCCGAGCCGCGCGAGGAGTTTGCCGTGGATGCCGTTGAAGCCGCCGTTGCTCATGATCAGCACATGATCGCCCGGGCGCACGCCATGCTCCACCGCGCGCAGCAGCGCGTCAAAATCGTCCGTCGCCTGCGCCTTGCCGCCCAGCGGCGCCAGCGCCGTGGCGGCATCCCAGCCCAGCCCCGCGCTGTAGCAAAAAACCTGATCCGCCGCGGCAAGACTGCCTGCGAGGTCGTCTTTCAGCGCGCCGAGTTTCATGGTGTTGGAACGCGGCTCCAGCACGGCGATCAGGCGCGCATTGCCGATTTTGGCGCGCAGGCCGGCGATGGTGGTGGCGATGGCCGTCGGGTGATGCGCAAAATCGTCGTAAACAGTAACGCCAGCGGCGATGCCTTTGGTTTCCATGCGGCGCTTGACGTTTTTAAACGTCGCCATGGCTTCGATGGCCATTTTCGCAGGCACACCCGCGTGGCGCGCGGCGGCGATAGCGGCTAAGGCATTGGCGACGTTGTGTTCACCCAGCAAATCCCAACACACGCGGCTCTGCATCACCCCGTTGAACAGCACATCGAAACCATTGGCGTGGCGTGCGCCCGCTTGCCACCCTCCGTTCACGAAAAAACGCTCCACCGGCGTCCAGCAACCACGTTTCAGTACACGTTCAAGATTCGCATCGCCGCCGTTGCTCACGATCAAACCATTGCCCGGCACGGTGCGCACCAGGTGATGAAACTGTGTTTCAATCGCCGCAAGGTCATCAAAAATATCCGCGTGATCAAATTCAAGATTGTTCAAAATCGCCGTGCGCGGGCGGTAATGCACGAATTTCGAGCGCTTGTCGAAAAACGCGGTGTCGTATTCGTCCGCTTCGATGACGAAAAAAGGCGTGTCCGAAAGCCGCGCCGAAATACCGAAATTTTCCGGAACCCCGCCCACCAGAAACCCCGGATTCAGGCCGCCGCATTCCAGCATCC
The DNA here is from genome assembly GCA_945893125.1 of Bordetella parapertussis. Taxonomy (GTDB): domain Bacteria; phylum Pseudomonadota; class Gammaproteobacteria; order Burkholderiales; family SG8-41; genus UBA5216. The sequence goes on along the minus strand of CAMDDY010000303.1, from coordinate 666 downwards.
ACGCCAGCATCGCCGTGGTGGTGGTTTTTCCGTGCGTGCCCGCCACCGCCAGCACCCACTTATCACGCAGCACGTTTTCAGCCAGCCACTGCGGGCCGGAGGCATACGGCAAGCCGCGATCGAGGATTGCTTCCATTAACGGATTGCCGCGCGTGACCACGTTGCCGGCGACGAACAGATCCGGTTCGAGTTTTATCTGCTCAACGCCGAAACCCTCGATGAGTTCGATGCCCTGCGCCTGCAACTGCGTGCTCATCGGCGGATACACATTGGCGTCGCAGCCGGTGACTTTGTGCCCGGCGGCGCGCGCGATGGCCGCGATGCCGCCCATGAAAGTGCCGCAGATGCCAAGGATGTGAATGTGCATGATGCGGGGAGAATACCTTGATTGATGTGAGGCGTGAAGCGTGAGGGGTGAGGCGCAAGACCCGAAGGTTTGCAATTTACCCTACACGCCTTACACCTCACGCCTCACGCCCGCAAGGCTCACTCAAACGCCAACGCCCGCCGTATCTCGTCATACCGTTGATGCAAGTCTTCGGCACTGGCGCCGCCGAGATTCAACACGGCGTAGCGGTAACTGCCGAGCCATTTCATTTCGCGCGCGAGACCCGCGCCGTGTTTCAGGTACAACATCAACCGCGCATCGGGATAACGCTCTCGCAC
>CAMDDY010000302.1 GCA_945893125.1 Bordetella parapertussis | reverse complement strand
TAGGATGGGTACTGGCCAATGGCCGTAACCCATCACAAACACATGGGATGCTTGGGTTGTGATGGGTTACGGCCATTGGCCAGTACCCATCCTACGGTGAATGCTGTCGCGCTGCTACTGCTTCGCTACCACGTCCGCATTCAACACATTGATCGGCTTGCCCGCGGCATACGCCAGCAACTGCTCGACGCCGGTTTCATAGATGTGTTCGTAGCTGCCGCGTTCGCTATAGCCCAGGTGCGGCGCGCATAGCGCGTTTTTTAATTTCAGCAGCGGGTGATTGGCGCCGACGACCGGTTCTTCTTCGTAGACATCGACGGCGGCGAAACCGGGCCGGCCCTTCTTTAACGCTTCGACCAGCGCGCCTTCGGCGATGATGGGCGCGCGGCTGGTGTTGACCAGCAGTGAAGTGGGTTTCATGCGCGCGAGGTCTGTCGCGGTGATGATACCGCGCGTGGCGTCGTTGGATTTGATGTGCAGGCTGATCACATCGCATTGCTCAAAAAACGCTTCGCGGCTGGCGGCGATTTCATAGCCTTCGGCCTTCGCCTTGTCGAGCGACCCTTCGCGGCCCCAGCACACCACCTTCATACCGAAAGCCTTGCCGACGCGCGCCACACCGCTGCCGATGTGTCCAAAGGCGTAGATGCCGAGCGTGTGACCGTACAGCCGCGTGCCGATGGTGGAATGCCAGTGGCCGGCCTTGAAACGTTCGACTTCGTACGGCAGATGACGCAGCGAGGCGAGGATCAGCGTCCACGCGAGTTCGCCGGTGGTGGTGTAGGGGCTTGCGCCATCGTGCCCGCCGGCAGATACCAGAATGCCGAGATCGGTGCAGGCGGCGACATCGAGATGGCTCACGTTGCGGCCCGTCTGGCTGATGAATTTAAGTTGCGGCAGTTGCTCAAGCATCTGGCGCGTGACGGTCAGGCGTTGTTGCGTGAGCAGCAATGCATCGCAGCCTTTGACTTGCTCGACCATGCGCGCCGGGTCGGTGTAGGCGTCGTTATAGATTGCGATTTCATGTCCGGAGGCTTGCAGCTTCGGGTAGGCCTCTGTTTGGCGCAGGGCGTCGGCGTAGTCGTGGATGACGGCGATTTTCATAGAGTGCTTCCGGTTAAATTATTGTTTAATAACATATAGTTACGAATTATTAACATTACTTCAAGCGCTGATCGAAATAGTTCATGAACAAATCAAACGCAGCCTGCTGCGCGGGGTTCGGGTTGAACGAGCCATCGGCGCCGCGCTCGATAAACGGATAACCGTGCTCGGGATGATCGAAGCTCGCCCAGGTGGAATCCTTGCCTGCCTCGACCATCCACTCGTGTGCGAGTTTGAATATGCCCTGCAGATGATCGGGGTTGCGGCCAATGTGCAGGATCGGCGTGTTGATGCGGCGGATGCGCGCAAACGCGCGCGCCTTGTTGGCGTTTTTGCGCGCGACGTTGATATCGTTGTACTGTACCTCGCTGCCCACACGCGGCGCGTTGGGGCCGGTGTCCACCGTGAGGAATTCGTGCGATGCGCCTTCGATGGCGACGCCGCAGGTGAAATCCATCTCGGCGGCGGCTTTCAAAATGGTTTCGCCGCCGTGGCTCACACCCACGCAGCCGACTTTGCCGTCTTTCACGAACGGCAACGCGCGCACGTATTGAATCACCGTCTGCAAATCGTCGTGATCGACAATCGCGGTGGATTTCAGCGTGCGGCCTTCGTTGGCGATATCGTCGGCGACGTTGCGCGCGGTCTGGCGCGTTTCGTAGTGATACGGAATCTCGTTGCGGTAATTCACATACACCACCACGTAACCGCGCGCGATCATTTTGTCCTGCAAGGTTGCGTAGAGCGCGACTTTTTGCTCCACCAGCGGCAGGCCGCCGCGACCGTTGCCGCGCCCCATGATGATTGCGGGCCACGGGCCATCTCCCTTGGGTTTACGCACCGCGATCGGCACATAGATTTCGTCGCGCGTGAGCACGAAGGTGTAATCGGCGGGAATGTCCGATCCCGGCACGGGTTTGGTGATGATGTAACCGTGCGGCGGCAGTTCGGCGGCGATGGGGTGTTGGGTGCTCATGGGAACCTTGCGTGGAGTACTGGCGGGAACGCGCATGGTAGTCAAAGCTCGCGGAAATTCCAAGGGCGCGGTAAGCTACTGTAAGGCAGAAACGCAAAAACCACATCCGTCATTCCCGCGCAGGCGGGAATCCATAACACAGTGCCACTTGAGAGTGGCTTATGGGTTCCCGCCTGCGCGGGAACGACAGGGAAATATGGGGGGGTATCGCATCATGATCAGGGTCACTTACGTTTTGTTGTGCATGTTCTTGGTCGTACCCGCCATCGCCCAAGACTACCCCTATCGCCCCATCCGCATCATCGCGCCCAACCCGCCCGGCGGCGGCTTTGATCTGATCGCGCGCGTGGTGTCGCAAAAGCTGGCCGAACAACTCAACCAACAGGTGGTGGTGGAAAACCGCACCGGCGCCGGCACACTGGTGGGCACCGAGGTGGCCTCCAAATCCACGCCCGATGGTTACACGCTGCTGGTCGGCGGCTTGAGCAACATCGCCGCCAATGTGGGCCTGTACAAAAAACTGCCGTATGACCCGCTGGTGGATTTCGTGCCCGTGGGCATGGTGACGAGTTACAGCTACTCACTGGTGTCGCGCAAGGATTTGCCGCAACAGAGTCTGAAAGAGTTGATCGACTTCGCGCGAGCCAATCCCGGCAAGCTCACCTATGCCTCGGGCGGCGTGGGCACCGGGCAACACATCGCCGCAGCCGCGCTGGCGCACATCACCGGCGTTAAAATGGTGCATGTGCCTTATCGCGGCGCGCAGGCGGCACACCTTGATCTGCAAAGCGGGCGCGTCGATTTGTTTTTTGATAATGCGGGCACGGCAAAACCGTACGTCGATGATGGCCGTGTTAAAGCCTACGCGGTATCGAGCGCGCAGCGTTTCGCCGGCATGCCGAATGTGCCGACGGTCAACGAAACCGGCGTCGCACAAATGGACATGGAAGCCTGGTTCGGCATCTTCGCGCGCAGCGGCACACCGCCTGCGGTGTTAAAGCGCCTGCAAAGCGAAATGGCGAAAGCGATACAGTCGCCGGACATGGCGAAACGTTTTGAAAGCGGCGGCGGACGCGTGTTGCGGATGAGCGCGGCGGATACCGATGTGTTTGTGAAGGCCGAAATTAAAAAGTGGAGTACGCTGATACGCGCGGCAGGGATTACTGCGGAGTGAATTGTCTTAATCGCGCGGGAGTTACATAAGTATTTGTTTTTATTGAATTATTTTAATTCCCACGACGCCATGCCGCAGCCGACGTAAATCTCTTTGAGCGCGCTGTAGTGGATTAAATCGAAACCGCGAGCACCGGCGGCACCCGCGGCACCGGCGACACCATGGGCCGCAAGCCAGTTGCGCACTTCGGCGGTGCCGTTGCCTGCGGCGGCCATGCGCCGATCGAGAAAGGCAAACAACGCCTCGCGATCACCCGATGCGAAGTGTTGCAGACATTCGCGGTCGAAGGCTTCATCAATGGCGCCCATCGTCGCTTCACCGATGGAGTGACTTAAGCCGCCCGTGGCGAGTATCGCGACACGCAGGTTGCCCGGGAAACTGGCTATCGCTTCTGCCAGCACCGCGCCCCACGCATGACAGCGGCGCACGCTGGGGAACGGCGGCTCCACCGTGTTCAGCACCACGGGAATAATAGCCGGCAGCGGGGCTATGCCGCTCTTCCAAAGCGGAATGCAAAAGCCGTGATCGAGCGCGAGTTTGTACGACACGCTCGGTTCAAAGTCCCGCGTGAACGCATGCGCAACGATGTGTTGCGCCAGCGGCGCATGCCCGGTCATTTGCTTATGCGGATAAGCGGCCAGCCACGGCTCCGGCGGGCCATCGTGTATTTCGCCTACGCCCACGCAAATCGACGGCAGGTTGTCCATGAAAAAATTCACCCAGTGATCGGGCGAAATCACGATCAGCACATCGGCGCGCGCGGCGTTGATGCGCCGCCCGAGTTCGTCGAACGATGTCGTAATCGCGGTTTGGCACGCCGGGGTCAATGTATCCCACATGCGCACGATCAACGGCCCGTGACTGGCGGCGTAGATGCCGACGAGGTTAGCCATGCATCTTGTTCCCGCTTGCCCGGATGCGTTGTAAAAACTCTTCCTCGGACATGCCGCTCACCAGAAAGTAAAATCGCAACAGATAGGCATTCACCAGCGGCGCCAGCGCCGCCACGTCATTGTTGTCTATCGCGGCGCGTACTTCGGGTTTTAGCGGATAACGCGCCAGCACCGCGTCGCGCCCGGCGCGATACTCGGCGGCGGCCGCAGGCGTTTGCAGATCGAAGAAGAGTTTGCTCAGGGTGTAGTCGCGCATGACTTTGTCGCAGCGGTGAATGGTTTCACCCGTGAGCGAATTTTACCGGGTATTTGCCGTAGTACGAATCCCTTAACTTCCGGGCAGCCCCTTGCTTTTCAGCGCTACTGCGTCACCAGCGCCGACAACCCGCTTTCCGTAACGATCTTCCCCCAGCGCTCAAGGTCGGCCTTCAGACGCGCGCCCAGCGCATCGGGTGTTGAGCTTTCGGGCTTCAGCCAGCGTTGTTCCAGCTTCTCGCGCAGGTAGGGGCGCTTGAGCAACAGATTGACTTGCTGATGCAGAAAGCTGATCCGCTCGCGCGACAAGTTGGCGGTGCCGAAGACGCCGTACCACATGCGGTGCCCGAATTCCGGCAGGCCGGCTTCCGCCGTGGTCGGCACATCGGGCACATCGGCGTCACGATTCGGCCCCAACACGGCCAGCATGCGCAAACGGCCATCCTTGGCCAGCGCGATCTGCGCCCCGATGGGATTGATGGCGATGTCGATACGGCCAGCGAGCAAATCCTGCATCGATTGCACCGGGCCTTTGTAGTTCACTCGCGTCATCGACGTGCCCGTGGCCTTCATCAGCAGCCCGGCGAGCAGCGTGTCTTGTGCGCCGACGCTGGCGTAGTTCAGCTTGCCGGGATTGGCGCGCGCGTTATCAATCAGTTCACGCAGCGATTTGGCGGGAAACGACGGACTCACGGAAAGCGTCATGGTCATGCGCCCCACCAGCGAAATGGGTGCGAAGTCCTTCACGGAGTCAAAGACCACGTTCTTGTTCAGCAGCGGTGTGGCCACCAGCGTAGAAAACTCCCACAGTGCGAGCGTATGCCCGTCATCCGTGGCATTCCGTACCGCGTCAGCCGCGATGGCGCCTTCCGCGCCTGGCCGGTTTTCGACGACCACCGGCTTGCCGAGCGATTCGCTGAGTCCCTGGGCAAGGATGCGGGCCGGGGCGTCCACGGCGCTGCCCGCAGGATAACCTACGACCAGCCGGAGCGGTTTGGTGGGGTACTGGGGAGACTGGGCGAAGGCCGGTGTCGCGGCAAGGGTTGCGAACAGATAAGTAGTGAATTTGTTCATCATTGTTCTCCGGTGGTTACGTGCAACGGAGCATAAAGCAAGGGGTATAAACTACAATTCATATTTGGGAACACCCCATTCACTTTAATTGAAGGCCTCGGATGCAGCGTAACGATCGAATCGGGCGGCAACTCAAGCTGAAGGACCTGCATACCTTTCGTGCGGTGGTGCAGCATCGCAGCATGGCGAAGGCGGCGGCCGAGCTGGCGTTGACGCCGCCGGCGATCACCAAGGTGATCAGTGATATGGAGCATCTTTTCGGCGTGCGCCTGCTGGAACGCACGCCACAGGGCGTGGCGCCCACGGCTTATGGCGAGGCGTTGCTCAAAGGATCGGTCAATCTGTTCGACGAACTGAAACAGACGGTCGAGCAAATCGAAATTCTTACCGATCCCACGGTGGGAGAAGTGCGCATCGGCACCATGGACCCATCGCTCGGCAGTATCTTGCCGGTGGCGCTCGACCGGCTGTCACGGTTGTATCCCAAAATGGTTTTTCACGTGACGCATGCCAATGTCTCTGATGAACTGCGAAATGCACTGCGCAACCGCGCCATTGATGTCGTCGTTAACCGGCTCGATATGGAACCGGAGGAAGATTTCGACAAGGAAGCGCTTTTCGACGATCCGGTGGTGATAGTCACCGGCCGTGATAATCCGCGATTCCGCGGACGTGGCGTAACGCTGGCGCAACTGCTGGATGCAAACTGGTGTGTGCCGCCCGAGACGCACGCGATTGGCGCCCTCTTTCGGCAAGCGTTCCGCGCGCAGGGCCTGGCGCTTCCGCACGTGTGCGTCACGGGTGCGACCATGCAATTGCAGGCCGCACTGGCGGAAACCGGGCGCTTCCTTACCGTGGTGCCGGCGTCCTACCTGGGCTTCCGATCCGACAAGGATGCCCTCAGAATCGTGCCGGTCGAATTGCACGTG
>CAMDDY010000301.1 GCA_945893125.1 Bordetella parapertussis | reverse complement strand
GTCGGGTCCCAGGGCTTCCACGTCCTTCGCTCTGAGGGAACGGGCACCGGCCGCTTTGATCAGGCCTGGCTGGTCGCCGGTACGGCGCCAGAAGATGTTGTCTTCCGCTCCGGTGTAAACGCCGATGATCGCCGCCATCTTATGATTGTGCGGCATGATGGTCATGTGCGGTCCCCAGATGACGTTGATGATCGTCAGGTCGTCAGCGACATGAATCTTCTGAACGGTGGCTCTTTTCGGCTCACCGAGACCCGCCAGCACCTCGGCCGGTTTCGACACCGTACGTTCGAGAATTTCGCGAATCGCCCCTGACGCATCGGTTTCCTGCAATGCGCTCTGGCACTGCTCAACAAACCGCTGAACGTCGAACATGCTCGTGACCTCCGAGAATAGATTTCAAAGAGCATTTCCCACTAACCCGCAATCTATCCCGCGAGGGACGCACAGTCAACCGCGTGAATCTTGGCTGATCGAACGGTCGGTATTCGGCAGTTATATCGGCATCCTTACCGACCGGAGCGGCGGCTAGCTATAGTCGCCCGTGAGCCGACCTTTGAAAAATGCGATGTTTTACCAGATGATTTTCACCCTTTTCGGTAATGATGATAGCGACGGAATCCCACACTTCGTCCACGGCGGGATCGATCACGTATTCCATCAGCTGCTTCATCGTGAGGGTTGTGTTGTACGGCGGCGCTGCCGGCGCGGGTGCGGGTGGCTGACTACAGCCGGCTACGAGCAGCGCGCAGAGTAGTACGCATCGCGAAATCAGCGTGAAGACCTTAAACATCTCTATTCCCTTTAAAAAACGGCTCATAACGCCGCGCACTATACCGCGAGCGCCCACAGCTGAACAGAAGACCGTAACGTGAACACTACGCCGAGTACGCCCGGTCGTGCGTCAGCGAAGGAATCATCGCGCGCGTTTTCGCGACACGCTTCACATCGATTTCCGCGTAGGAAATTCCAGGAGCTTCACCGCCGTCGGCCACCACCTCGCCCCATGAATTCACCACCAGCGAGTGCCCGAACGTCTGCCGGTTGCCCGCGTGGTCGCCACACATGGCGGGTGCGACGATGTAGCAGCCGTTTTCAATCGCGCGCGCCTGCAATAGCGGATGCCAGTGCGCGCTTCCGGTCTGGCGCTGGAATGATGAGGGCACGGTAATGATCTGCGCACCCGCCTGCGCCAGCGTGCGAAACAGCGCGGGAAAGCGCAGGTCATAGCAGATGGTCATGCCGAGTTTTCCCCACGGCGTTTCCACCACTACAGCTTTGTCGCCGGGACGATAAGCCGATGATTCGCGGATCACTTTACCGTCGGGCAGCGTGCAGTCAAACATGTGTATCTTGTCGTAACTTGCCGCCACCTCGCCGTGATCATTGATCAGAAACGAACGGTTGGCGATACGTGCTTCTTCCGTGCGCAACGTGAGCGAACCGATCAGCAGCCAGATGCCCAGTTCTTTTGCCAGCGCGCGTAGCTGCGTGAGCGGCGCGCCACCATCCGCGGGCAAGGCCTGCTCGCGCATCACGCGACCGCTGCCGTCCATCATCAGCGTGTATTCGGGTGTCAGCACGAATTTTGCGCCGTTGGCGGCGGCCTCGCGCACCATCGCGGTGACGGTTGAGAGATTCGCGGCGAGGTCGTTGCCGGTGTTGGCCTGGATGCAGGCTAATTTAAGTGTCGTCATGCCCACATTGTGCATCAGACAAGCATTGCGCGAAAGCGCGCGAAATGAAATCATTCGGGTTCCGCGAAATTCAGACTGAATCATTAAGGAGAATGCAGTGTTAAAAATTGGCGTATTGCTGGGCGACGATATCGGACTTGAAGTAGTACCCGAGGCGGTTAAGTGCATGAAAGCGGCCGCGGCGATTACCGGCATGCAGGCGGAGTGGATTGATTTGCCCATCGGCAAACGCGGGCACGAGCTGCACGGCGATGCATCGCCGAAAATCACCCTCGAAACCTTGAAAGATTGCGATGGCTGGATCTGCGGCCCGATAGGTCACAACGCCTATCCGCGCAACGACCCGACGTGGGTAATGCCCGCGCTGCGTAAAAAATTCGAGTTGTTCGCCAATATCAAGCCGGTGAAGTCGTATCCCAACCTGCCGTCGATCCACAAAGACGTGGACATCGTGTTCCTGCGCGAAACCACCGAAGGCATGATGTCATCGAGCCTGGTGGTCGCAGGCGCGGGCGAGTTCCGTCCCAATGACGACATCTCCATCGGCATGCGCGTGGTCACGCGCAAGGGCGCGAACCGTGTTGCGCGCGAAGCGTTCGAGATCGCGCGCACGCGCAAGAGAAAAATCGTCACCTGCGTACACAAGGAGCCGGTATACCGCCTGGTGTGCGGCATGTTCGCCGAGGAGCATCGCAAGCTGCAAGCGGAGTATCCCGACGTAACACTCAACGAAGTACTGGTTGATGGCTTCGCCATGAAGCTGGTGATGAAGCCGCAAATGTTCGACGTGGTGGTCACCACCAATCAATTCGGCGACATCCTCACCGACGAAGGCGCGGGGCTGGTCGGCGGTCTCGGTCTTGCGCCGGGTCTGGTCGTGGGCCACACGCAGGCGATGGCGCAAGCCACGCACGGCTCCGCGCCGGATATCGCCGGGCAAAACATCGCCAATCCTTACGCGATGATTATGTCGAGCAAGATGTTGCTCGAATGGCTGGGGCGCAAACGCAACGATCCGAAAGCCATCGCCGCATCAAAGATCATGGACGATGCGATGGAGCGCGTGATCGCCGAGGGCAAACACCTCACCGGCGATTTGGGCGGCAAGGCGAGCACCACGCAGATGGGTGATGCCGTTGTGGCGGCTATGAAATAATATCATTTAAAAACAAATACTTATTAAAGTATCACTGATTGATAACCGTAGGATGGGTGCAACCCATCACAACGCAAACCCACACCGTGACAAACGCTGAATGCGTGCTGTCGAAATTCCCGCTGCGCTAACGCTTGGCCGGTAGCTGCGTTTGCGATGGGTTGCACCCATCCTACGCGCGCTTAAAAGCTATCCTGCTTGTGATTTAACCGCCGCCACCACCGCTTCAAACGCCGCAATGGTGGCGATCATTTCTTCGCCGGATATCGGATACGTGGCGCGCCCCGCCACCGCGTCCGCGAAGGCTTCAAATTCCGCCGCCAGAGAATCCATCGGCTCATAGGTGGTGCGCTGCGGCGGTTTTCCATTAAGCCGCACCACCAGTTCGTTTTCATCCAGCGCTTCGGCCGAACCTTCACTGCCGAACACGTGGATGCGCCAGTAAAACGGCGTGGAGCGAATCGCCGCCAGTGTGCCGCTCATACGTTGGCCAGCGCGCTCGAATTCAAACATCACCGTAATCGTATCCAGCGGATTCGGCTGCGGTTGCAGCGACAGCACCTGCGCATGCACGCGGCGGGCGGGCCCGGCATAACTCACCAGCGCATCCAGCACGTGTATGCCGGAGCCGGTCAGCCCCGCCGCGGGCGCCTCATCGGGGTTGGTGCGCCACGACGAAAAATGCTTGCCGGTGTTCTCGTTGCTGTAGTGGCCTTCGATGTGCAGCAAGCGTCCCAGCACGCCGCTGTCCACCACGCGCCGCAGTTCGCGCATGCAGGGCCAGAATCGTTTGTTGGTGCCGATGCCGAGCAGCACGCCGGCTTGTTTGCACGCATCAACGGAGCGCTTGGCATCTAATTTGTTCAGCGCCAGCGGTTTCTCACAGAACACCGCCTTGCCTGCCTTGGCGCAGGCGATGATTTGTTCCGTGTGCAGCGAATGCGGCGTGGCGAGCACCACCGCCTGCACGTCCGGGTCGGCCAGCACATCATCAAGCGCGCTGGACAGCAAAATGCCGTGGCGCGCGGCAAAATCGCGCGCCTCATCCGGCTCCTTGCTCACGCCGCGTATGAAGCACAGGTTCGTACTTTTACCCTGCACGGCGGTGACGATTTTCTGTCCCCACCAGCCAATGCCCACGATGGCAGCGTTAATCATGATTGTTTATCCCGTCCGTAGCGTGCGCCATCACACACCCAGCATTTGAAACAGCCGCGCGTCGATTTGCCCGCGATATTTTGCCAGCACCGGTTCCATCGCCGCGACAAACGCCGCGTGTTCCACCGCCGTCAATTCAACGATTTCATTTTCACGCGGATTGAGCTTGGCGCGGATCAGCGCGTCTTCCTCTGCGGCCAATTGATGTTGGTAATGCGTGGCCAACGACGAGGTTTCATCCACCGCCGCGCGCACCGCCGCAGGCCACGAAGCATAGTGCGCCGCGTTGCAAATCATCGCCGACGCGCCGAAGAAATGCCCGCTTAGGGTGATGTGGCGATGGTACTTGTGAACGCCGAAGTTATAGATATTGGTAAGCGGATTGTCCTGCGCGTCAAAACGATCACCGCCGATTGCTTCAACAAATTCCTTCACGTCCGCCGGTATCGGCACAAAGCCCAGCGCGCCCAAGGCCTCGCCGTGCGACGCACTCATCTGCGTGCGGATTTTGAGGCCGCGGCAATCGGCAGGCGTGTGTATCGGGCGCACCTTGTTGGTGAGCTGCCGAAAGCCGTTGTCCCACAGGCCCAGCAGCCGGAACGGTGATGACTCGGCAAAACGTTTTTTGAAGAACGCGCCCAGTTCACCATTGATGGCGCGCTGCACGCCGGCACGATCGCGCACCACAAACGGCAGATCGATCACCGCCAGTTCCGGCACCCAGCGCGTGAAGCGCACGGTGGAAATGTAGCAACACGACAACTCGCCGCTTTCCACCATCGAAGGCAAGTCTCCGGATTTGCGCCCCAGCGCCAGCACGTCGCCGATCAACTCAAAGGTGAGCTGCGCACCCAGGCGCTCCCGAAGCATTTCACCGAAACGCGCCGCCGCTTGGTTGTGGATGGAGGCGGACTTTTGATAGCCGCCGAATTTAATGTGCATGTTGAATCACTCCGCGCGGATACCCGCATCGCGTATCACTTTGCCCCAGCGCGCGATGTCTTCGCGCACAATGACGCCGAAGGCCTCCGGCGTGCTCGACACGGCCTCGGCGCCCGAACGCGCCAGCCGCTCTTTGACATCCGCTTTCGCCAGCGCGCCGACGACTTCCTTGTTCAGCAGGTTGATAACAGCAGCACTCGCCTTGATGGGCGCGAACAGACCATAGATGGTCAACGCCTCGTACCCCGGCAAACCCGCCGACGCCACCGTCGGCAAGCCGGGAAACAGCACGCTGGGTTGTGCGGTGGTGACCGCCACCGCGCGCAGGCGGCCCGAATCAATGTGCGGTTTGACGGAAGCCGCCGTGGCAAACATCAGTTGCGTCTGCCCGCTGATCAAGCCCAGCACCGCCGGCCCGCCGCCCTTGTAGCCGATGCGCACCATGTTGACCTTGGCCATGCCGTTGAACAACTCCGCCGCCAGGTGATTGGATGCGCCCGGCGAACCCGCGCCGTAATTTAATTCACCGGGCCGCGCGCGGGCGAGCGCGATCAAATCTTTCACACTTTTTACCGGCAGCGAAGGATGCACCGTCAGCACATTCGGCAGCGTGGTGGCGAGCGACACGGGCGCGAGATCGCGGATCGGATCCCATGGCAGATTGGCGCGCATGAACTGCATCAGCCACACCGGGCTGCCGTGCAGCAACAGCGTGTGGCCATCGGGCGCGGCCTTGGCCACCGTTTCGATGGAGGTGATCGAGCCCGCGCCGGGACGATTATCGATAATCACCTGCTGCCCCAGATTAGCGGTGAGCGTGGGCGCGATCAGGCGCGCGGCGATATCGGCCGCCCCCGCAGGGTCGGTGGTGATGATGCGTATGGGTTTGCTGGGGTATTGTTGTGCATGCGTGATGGCAGTGCCACACGACAGGGCCATCGCAGCAGCAGTCAACGAATGCGCAGATACAGCGTTTTTCAGAGTGTTTAGCATGGTATGATTTTCTCACGAATTACCGCGCACTGAATTCATTCCGAGGAGAACCGCTTGTCCCGATTTCTGTTACCCGTACTGGCCGCGTCGCTTACGTTATTTACGTTCATCAGCAGCAGCGCCATCGCGCAGAATTTTCCCACCCGCCCGATCCGCGTGGTGGTGCCCTTCCCCGCCGGCGGCAATGTGGATACCTACATTCGCCAACTCGCGCGGCAAATGGAAAACTCACTCGGCCAGCCGCTGGTGGTGGATAACCGCGGCGGCGCCAACGGCATTGTCGGCTGTGACATCGTGGCCAAGGGCGCGCCCGACGGCTACACCATCCTCGCCACTTCGATTGCGTTCGCGGTGAATCCGGCGATGTATAAAAAATTGCCCTATGACAGCGAAAAAGATTTCACGCCTATCACCAACTACGCCAACGGCCTGGGTTACGTGATGGCGGTGCATCCTTCCGTGCCGGCGAACAATCTCAAGGA
>CAMDDY010000300.1 GCA_945893125.1 Bordetella parapertussis | reverse complement strand
CCGCGAGTTGGGTGGCGCCGCCGATGCTCGACGCGCCAGAGTTAAGCGCGCCCGGCTTCGCGCGTGCGAGCGCCATGAGTTCCGGCGCCGTCTGCACGCGCAGCAACGGGCTGACCACCAGTATCATCGGCGCGTAAGAAATATGCGTGATCGGCGCGAGGTCGTTGATCGAATCATACGGCAGCTTTTTATACAGCGCGGGGTTGACACCGAAGCTGGTGGTGACGAGCAGCAGCGTGTGGCCGTCGGGGGGTGCTGTCACGGTGATTTCGGCGGCGATGATGCCGCTCGCGCCCGGACGATTGTCCACCACGAACTGCTGTCCGAAACGTTTTCCCAGTGCGTCCGCGATGATGCGTCCGACAAAATCGGCGCTGCCGCCCGGCGTTTGCGCGACGATGAAACGCACCGGGCGATTGGGGTAATTGTCGCGTGTCTGCGCATCAGCGCCGCAAGCCGTGACGGCGCATGCGATGGCGCAAGCAATAAGGCGCAAGCTTGTCGTAAAAGTTCGTACGCTGGGCATCAGCGAATGCCAGTTGTCCATGGAAGCGATCTGCGATAGTTTAGGGGCATTATACGGAGGAAAAAACATGTCAGGCGTTCTTGAAGCTACACGCGTCATCGATTTCGGCCAATACATCGCAGGCCCAATGGCCGCCATGCTGCTGGGAGACCAGGGGGCGGACGTGATACGCATCGATCCGCCGGGCGGACCGCGCTGGAACACACCGGCCAATGCCACGTGGAACCGCAACAAGCGCAGCATCGTCCTTGATCTCAAGAAAGAGGCCGACCGCGAGACCGCGCGACAACTCATCGCCGGCGCCGATGTGGTGATCGAAAACTTCCGTCCCGGCGTGATGGATCGCCTTGGTCTCTCGGCCACGGCCATGACAGCCGCCAACCCGCGTCTTGTCTATTGCTCGCTGCCGGGCTTCGCTGCCAACGATCCGCGTGCGCAGGTCAAGGCTTGGGAGGGTGTGGTGGGCGCAGCCACCGGCGCTTATCGGCCCGGCCACTCTACCCAAGGCCGGCCCGTGTATACGGTCATTCCCTACGGCTCGGCCTACGCGGCGTTTTTGTGCGCCGTCACGGTGGCGATGGCGCTGAATGCGCGCGCGCGTTCCGGCTTAGGCCAAGTCGTGGAGATTCCGCTGTTCGACGCCACCTTCACCGTGGTCGGCGCGCGCGGCTTGCTGGTCAACGGCAAGCCCACGGCTGAAGCCGAATTCGACTGGAGCCGGCAACTGCCGTGCAAGGACGGACGCTGGCTGATGTACGTGGCGAACAACAAAAAATTCGAGGCCTTCATCAAGAGTATCGGCATGGACAAATGGCGTGACGCCAAGCTGCCGCCAAAAGAACTCGCGCAGAAATACGACGAAGTGATGCGCACGCACACGGCGAAAGAATGGGAAGACATGATCGCGGAAATCGGCTCCGAAGGCGTGATCTGTCATTCCAGCGCGGAATGGCTGCAACATCCACAAGCCCTGCAATCAAAAATCATCGCCGACTACGATGATCCGGAACTCGGCCGCTTCCGCGGCCCCGGCATCAACACGCGCCTCTCGGCGACACCGGGCGCGGTGCGCAGGCCGCGCCCCAAGCCAGATGCGCAGCGCGCGGAAATCCTGCACGAACTCGCGGCACGCAAGTCCTCCCCCGTTCGCCCTGAGCCTGTCGAAGGGCGCGCCGCAGAGGTACTTCGCTCGGCGCTGCAAGGCGTAAAGGTGGTCGATTTATGCATCGTACTCGCCGGCCCGACCTGCGGGCGCACGCTGGCTGAATTCGGCGCGGATGTGATCAAGATCGACAGCCCGCACCGCGGCACCGTGCTGCGGCATAACGACATCAATCGCGCCAAGCGCAGCATCCTCATCGATCTCAAAACAAAGGAGGGCCTGGAGATTTTCTGGAAACTGGTGGATCAGGCCGACGTGGTGTTGCAAAACTTCCGCAGCGGCGTGGCCGAACAACTCGGCATCGACTACGAACGTGTGCGCGCGCGCCGGCCGGATATCGTTTACGGCTCGATGAATACCTTCGGCCACCTTGGACCCTACGGCAGCCGCCCGGGCCATGAACAAATCGGGCAGGCGGTGTCGGGCATGCAGGTGCGCTATGGTTCGGCCAAACCCGCCACCGCGCCCTTTGCCGCCAACGACTACGGCACCGGCCTGATGGCCTGCTACGGCGTGGCGCTGGCCTTGCTGCACCGGTGCCGTACCGGCGAAGGGCAGTTTGTCGACAGTGCGCTCGCCTACACCGCGACGATGCTGCAATCCGCGCTGTTACAGGATTACAAAGGCAAAGAGTGGAACGAACCGCACGGTCAGGATGCCACGGGCACGGGCCCGCTGAACCGGCTGTATCAGGCCAGCGACGGTTGGCTGTTTCTCGCGGCACGCGGGAACGAACTGGCGCGTTGCGCGGAACTGGCAGACCTCGCTGTGCAAAACGGTGCCGACCTCGAGCGTGCGTTGGAAACGCGCATGCACAGCCGCGCCGTGGCTGAGTGGGTGGCGGTATTAAACAAAGCCGGCATCGGCGCGCATCGCGTGGTGCCCAGTCTCGTGGAACTGATGACCGATCCGCTGGTGCAGGCGCGCGGCCTCGCGGTTACCCGCGATCACGAGGGTTTCGGCCCCATCACCACCACCGCGCCGGGCGTGAAACTGTCGCGCACGCCGATGCACATCGGGCGGCCGGCGGCAAAGCCCGGATCGGATATCGCCAGCGTGCTCGCGGACATCGGCATGGGCGGCGAACTGGATCGGTTGATCCGCGAAGGGGTCATCGCCGTGGACGGCGTGAAGGCGGGTTGCTGAACAGGCGCCCGTCCACATCACTCACTTCGCGCGAAGGCCAGCGTCCCTCACCAGCCTGGACAATGCCGTGATTTGCTCACGCAGTATCTTGTCGTATTCCTCCGGCGTGCTCGGCGCCGGCGTGAGGCCGATGGCTTGCAGCCGCTCCCGCATATCCGGCAGGTTGATCACGCGAGCGATGTCTTTGCTGATCTGATTGAGGATGGGGCGCGGCGTGTTCGCCGGCGCCAGCATGCCGGACGATGATTCGGGTTTTTTGAACTCAGGCAAGGTTTCGCCCAGCGTCGGCACGTCCGGCAATACCTGCAGGCGCTGCGGCGCATTCACCGCCAGCGCCAGCAAGCGCCCATCCTTGATGAACGGCAGCACGGGTGCGAGGCCCGCGAAGCAATACTGCGTGCGTCCGGCCAGTGTTTCGATCACCACGTCGGAGCCGCCTTTGAAAGCCACATTCACCACTTTGATGCCGGCGGCGAGACGAAATTTTTCGCCGTTCAAATGCGATGCAAGACCAGCGGCGCCGGTGGCATAGATAATCTTGCCGGGTTGCGATTGCGCCAGCGTGATGAGTTCCTTCACCGACTTGACGCCCCATGACGGCGCCGCCGCAAGGGCCTGCGTGGTAAATCCGACCTGCGCCACGCCTGCAAAATCCCTGATCGGATCGTACGGCAGATTGGGTGACAGCGCCGCGCTGATGGCAAAACTCGTCAGCAACAACAGTGTGTGGCCGTCCGGCGCGGCCTTGGCGACCAAGCTTGCCGCTATCACGCCGCCCGCGCCCGTGCGGTTGTCCACCACCACTGGCTGTCCCCAGACTTCGCTCAATTTCTGACCGATCAGGCGCGCGATGGTGTCCGTCTGCGCGCCGGCCGAGAGACCGACCACCAATCGCACCGGCTTCGATGGAAATGAAAGTTGTTGCGCAAATCCCGGCGCGGCCGCCAACGCGAACAGCAGCGGGAGAAACCGCGACGTACTGCATGGCACACCCATCATAACCACAACCTTTCGATAAACACGCACCGGCTTCCCCAGCGGAGCCGGAACCGGTTACGACTCCAACACCGCGGCACGGTCCGCGCTAATCCGCGCGCGCGCCGGCTTCGCGTATCACGCGCTGCCAACGCAGAATCTCGTCGCGCGTGTAGCGGCCCAACGCCTGCGGTGTACTGGTTAACGCTTCCGCGCCCTGCGCCGCGAGGCGATTGCGCACTTCGGCTGAATTGATGATGCGCACGATTTCGCCGTTCAGCCGCTGCACCAGTGCGGCGGGCGTTCCTGCGGGCGCGTACGTCGCGAACCACGCATTGGCTTCATAGCCGGCCAATGCAGATCCCCCCGCTTCACTGAGGGTCGGCAACTCCGGCGCAGCCGCGGAACGGCGCGCACCCGTCACCGCCAGCCCGCGCAATCGGCCGCTTTTCACCTGCGGCAATATCGACAGCATGGTGGCGAACATCATATCGGTCTCGGCGCTCATCACGCTGGTGATCGCCGGCGCCGCGCCCTTGTAGGGCACGTGCAGAATTTTCGTGCCGGTCATATGCGCAAACAAAATACCCGACAGATGCGTGGATGCGCCGCTGCCGGTTGACGCAAACGACAGTTGTTTTTTCTTCGCCAGTGCCACCAGCGCAGGCACCGAATCAGCCGCCACCGAAGGATGCAACACCAGAATATTGGGGATCGTCGCAATCAACGCAATCGGCGCAAAATCTTTCACCGCGTCATACGGCAGCTTGGGATACAAACTCGGATTGGTCACATGCGAGGTAAACGCCATCAGCAGGTTGTAACCATCGGGCGGGCTCTTCGCGACGATTTCACTCGCCACAATGCCACCGCCACCGGGACGGTTATCCACGATTACTTGCTGGCCCCATTGCTCGCCCAGTTTTTGCGCGATGGCGCGCGCGAGGCTGTCCGCGCCGCCACCGACGGTGCCGCCGACGACATATCGCACGGGGCGAATCGGATAGTTAGCGCCGGCAGGCTGTGCCTGCGCCACGGTGGCCACCAACATCATCATTTCGACGATACAAATTTTATTCTTTAAAAACATGCACTTAGATTATAACAACATCTATCGCTAATTATTCGGCTTAATCCCGGCCTGCCGGATCACCTTGCGCCACACCTCGATTTCAGTGTGCAAAAACTGCCTCAACTCGTCCGGTGTATTGCCGATCGGATCGCCGCCCTGCCCCACCAATTGCTCGACCACGGCGGCTGCCTTCAACGCCTGCGTCGCGCTGCGGTGCAAGGTGTTGATGACCGACGCCGGTGTGCGCGCCGGTGCGAACAAGGCATACCAGGTGCTCGCACGATAACCGGGCAACGACGCCGCTTCGGCCACCGTCGGAATATCCGGCGCGGCGCGCGTGCGTGCGGCGGTGGTCACGGCAAGCCCGCGCAACTGCCCGGAGCGCACGTGCGGCAACGCGGGCAACGTGCTGGTGCAAACCATCTGAATCTGCGCGCCGAGCAAATCGATCAACGCCTGCCCCGCGCCTTTGTACGGGATGTGCAGCATTTTGATACCCGTGCGGTAGCTCAACAACTCGGTGGCAAGATGTCCGCTGGTGCCCTGCCCCGACGAACCAAATGTCACGGCGTTGGTTTTGGTTTTCGCCATCGCGATCAGTTCGGGCAAACTCTTCACCGGCAGCGACGCGGGCACCACCACGATCAGCGGTGTATCAACCGCCAGCGTAATCGGCGAAAAATCCTTCATTGCGTCATACGGCGCTTTAGCCAGCAAGCCCGCGTTCACGGCCAGTGTCGTCGCCAGCATGCCGACGGTGTAGCCGTCGGGCGCCGCCCGCGCCACGATCTCCGTGCCCAATACCGTGCCGCCGCCCGGTCGCGTATCGATCACGATGGATTGCCCCAGCGTGTCGCTCATGCGGACGCCTATCAGTCGCCCGATGATGTCAGCCGCGCCACCGGCGGAGAACGGCACGATCATGCGGATTGAGCGCGCGGGGAAGGTATCGGCGGCGTGGGCCGGCAGGCATGCGCCGACCGTGACCCAGCCCGTGATGAGCAATGTGCGATTCATTTTGGCATTGAGTAACATCGAGTATGCAGTCCTGTTGATCCCGCGCGCCTGTCAAACAGACAACGGATGTTATTCTACCGTCTTGGCGCCCCCTGCCACTCAATCCAGCGATACCGCCCGATCATGAACGCAAAATTGCGCAGCCAAAACCATCTGCCCGCAGTTGCCATCGCGGCCCTGGTAGCCACCGCAACACCGCTGCACGCGCAAACCGGCACGGATAAACCCTCTGCCGCTTTTATCACGCAGCCCATACGTTGGGTAGTACCCAACGCACCCGGCGGCCCCACCGATACCGTGGCGCGCATCGTCGGGCAAAAACTAGCCGAACGCCTCAGCGTGCCCGTGGTGATTGACAATCGCGGCGGCGCCACCGGCACCGTCGGCGGAGACATCGTTGCAAAATCCGCGCCGGACGGTCGCACGTTGTTGCTGTCGAGCAGCAGCGCCTTTGTCTCGACGCCGATTCTGATGCCCAACGCGCCCTACGACGGACGGCGTGACTTCGCGCAAGTGACAGCGATATTGTCC
>CAMDDY010000299.1 GCA_945893125.1 Bordetella parapertussis | reverse complement strand
CTTCTTTTAACAGCTTGGCGACTTGCTCGGGTTCGATGTTGCGCTGGAGAATGATTTTGCCGGTGCGGAAATCACAGGTGCGCGGCTGCGCGGCGGATTTTTCGCAGAGGTAGGCCATGCCGTGGTCGTAGACCTTGCTCGCGCACTTGGGACACGCGCCGATGGATTCCTTTCCGGTGAAATCGACCGGTTCGGCGTTTTCGTTGGCTTGGCCGAAATCGAATTCGAGTTTGAATTCGCTGTTCAATTTAATGTTGGCGGCGAACGGTCTTCCCAAGCGCGAACGAAACCCTTGCAGCGGACCGATGCTTTTTTTGGTGATGAGTTCGTCAATCTCGGTGGATTCAAACAGTCGTCCCGCGAGGATGCGCCACAGCGAAAACTCACATTTCTCGCACTGGAATTTCTTGTAATTTTCCGTAATCTTGCCGCCGCAACCCGGACACTTCGCCTGCAGCGTGACGTAATCGCCGGGCACGGATTCGCTGTCGTGCGCCTTGGCGCGTTCGACGATATGGCGCGTCATCTTACCGATTTCGCGCATGAAGGTGTCGCGCTTTAACTTGCCCTGCTCCATTTGCTTGAGTTTGAATTCCCACTCGCCGGTCATTTCGGGCGAGGCGAGTTCGGGAATTTCCAGTCCGCGCAGCAGCGTAAACAACGCAAACGCCTTGGGCGTGGCCTGCAACTCGCGTCCCAGGCGCAGCAGGTATTCTTCAGCGATCAGTTTTTCAATGGTGACGGCGCGCGTGGCCGGGGTGCCGAGACCGCGCTCTTTCATCGCGTCGCGCAGTTCTTCGTCTTCCACCAGTTTGCCGGCGCCTTCCATTGCCGACAGCAGCGTGGCTTCGTTGAAACGCGCGGGTGGTTTGGTTTGCGTGGCGAGTATGTCGATGTTTTCAGTCTTGGCTTTTTCGCCTTTTTTCACCGCCACCAGATTGGGTGAGTCGCCGTCTTCCGCCGCGGCTTTGCCATGTACTTCGAGCCAGCCGGCGTTGACCAGTACTTTACCTTCGCTCTTGAAGGCTTCTTTTTCCACGCGCGTAATACGCGTGGTGACCATGTATTCCGCGCTGGGATAAAACATCGCGAGGAACTGACGCACCACCAAGTCATACAGCTTGGTCTCGATTTCGTTCAGCGCCTTGGGCGGCTGTCCGGTGGGGATAATCGCAAAGTGGTCGGAAATTTTGGCGTTATTGAAAATGCGCTTGGTGGGTTTGACCCAGCCTTGTTTCAGAATCTTTTTCGCAAATGGTGCATAGGGTGCGTATTCCGAACCCGACAACACCTTCAGCGTTTCTTTCACCGTGTCAATATAATCTTCCGGCAATGCGCGCGCATCCGTACGCGGATAAGTGAGCACCTTGTGCTTTTCGTAGAGCGACTGCGCCAGCGAGAGCGTGGTGCGCGCGGAGAAGCCGAAACGGCCATTGGCGGCGCGTTGCAGGCTGGTCAGGTCGAACAGCAGCGGCGACGCCTGCGTGGTGGGTTTGCTTTCTTCTTCGATTTCGCCGGGCTTGCCGTCGCATTTGGCTTTGATTGCTTCGGCACGCTTGGCATCCCACAGGCGCTCCGCACGACGGTCGGGATCGCCTTCGCCTTCTTTGGCATCCTTTTTCGCTTTGGCGAAATTCTCGTCGATCCAGCGACCCGCGTACGAACCGTCGGCTACGCCAAACGTGCCGTGTACTTCCCAGTATTCCTTGGGCACGAAGCGTTTGATTTTTTCTTCGCGCTCAACCAGGATCGCCAGCGTCGGCGTTTGCACGCGGCCCACCGGTGTTTTGTGAAAGCCGCCGCTCTTGGAGTTGAACGCGGTCATCGCGCGGGTGCCATTGATGCCCACCAGCCAGTCGGCCTCCGAGCGGCAGATCGCGGCGTCGGCCAACGGCAGCATTTCTTCGTCGCTGCGCAGGTGTTTGAAGCCGTCCTTGATCGAACCGGCGGTCATCGATTGCAGCCACAGGCGCTTCACCGGTTTTTTGCTGCCGGCGTGACTGGCGATGTAGCGGAATATCAGTTCGCCTTCGCGTCCCGCGTCGCAGGCGTTAATCACGCCGGTGACATCTTTGCGTTTGAGCAGCCTGGTCAGCAATTTCAAGCGCGCTTCGGATTTCTCGATCGGCAGCAAATCAAAATGCGGCGGAATCACCGGCAGGTTGGCAAACGACCATTTGCCGCGCTTGACCTCGAATTCTTCGGGTACCGCTATCTGAACCAAGTGGCCGACGGCGGACGACAACACGAAGTCGTCACTTTCAAAGTAGTCATCGTGGCGCTTGAAGCCACCGAGTACGCGCGCGATATCGCTGGCCACCGACGGCTTCTCAGCGATAATGAGTTGTTTAGACATGGTTTTTTCTAAGCGCTTGCGCGAAAAATGCAGTGTTCACCGCAGGGGTAACCTAAGTAGGCGGCGTCAAAAGAGGCGCAGATAATAAGAACAAACCGGGCGGCAGCGCAAGCGCAGTACTCACAAAAGGGGCATTTTCGGTGCGCCGACATCAAAAAAATAATAATAAAAACAAATGCTTACAATATTCTCTGCCATAGTCCGCCAGGCAAGCCGGCAACCGCGCCGCCAAGCTCCAGCTCGATTAACGCTGCGCTGACTTCGTGTACCGGCAGGCCGGCACGTCCGGCCAGGGTGTCAATATCGCAGGGGTCGTAGGCCATGTGGGCCAACAAAGGATGTTTGGATGCTGCCGCAGCCGCCTCGGCGCACGCGCTGGCGGGTACCGGCAACCGGAGTTCGCCGAGGATGTCCGCCGCATCATCCACCAGCTTGGCACCCTGTTTAATCAGTACGTGGCAGCCTTTGGACAGCGTGGAGTGGATGGAGCCGGGAATCGCGAATACGTCTTTGCCCAGTTCGTTGGCGATGCGCGCGGTGATCAACGAACCGCTCGACAGCGCCGCTTCCACCACCAGGCAGCCGCGCGTCATGCCGCTGATCAGTCGGTTGCGGCGCGGGAAATTTGCCCCCAGTGGCGGTGTGCCCAACGCAAATTCGGAAATAATCGCGCCTTTTTCCGCGATCGCGTGCGCCAGCTCGCGATTGCGCGCGGGATACACTTTGTCGAGCCCGGTACCGACGATGGCGATGGTGGATGACACGCCCGCCAAGCCGCCGCGATGTGCGGCAGCGTCTATGCCGAGTGCGAGTCCGCTGACCACGCATAATCCCGCATTGCTTAACGCAGTAGCAAAGGATTCCGCCGTGAGTTTGCCCTGCGCGGTGGCGTTGCGGCTACCGACCACGGCGATTGCGGGTTGATTGAGTAGTTCACACCGGCCTTTGACGTAGATCAGCGGCGGCGGATCTGCGGTTTGCAGCAGCGCCTGCGGGTATTCCGCGTCGGCGAGCGTCACCACATGATTGTTGGCGTCAGCCAGCCAAGTTTCAACGGCGGCAGGATCGCCGTGCAATTGACCGTCGAGGATGGCATCCGCGATCTTGCCGCTGACTACCGCCGTGAGCGACGTGCGGCTCGCGCCCACGATTTGCTCGGGCCCGCCGAATGCGGAAAGCAGCTTACGAAACGATTCGCCGCCCAGACCTTGGGTCAGGCTCAGCCGCAGCCAAGCCTCAAGATCGGGCGCAAGCGGCATGCTCAGGAAAATGTGCGGTCGCGTTCAGAGGCTCGGCGACCGCACAAAAGTCAGGGCGTTGTAACGATATCCGAGATCGCCACCGGGCGCTTGGATTCCATTACCAGCGCGAACGACGCGCGGTCAAAGGTGCGGAATACCATCACCAACCCATAACGCTCATCCGGCAGATTAGCGAGCTCGGAGTCGTCGACGGGAACAGTAACCGGGTAGACAGGCCCATCACGCGGCGTTAGTCGGCTTTCGTAGTACGTGCGCCGCGCGTCGCTGCCGCTCGGTCCTTCGCGGCCAAACAGCGGGCTGGTGCGCTGGTTGTAACGAGCGGCGTTCTGACTGCGGTGAAGCGCTAACACGTGGCCGACTTCCACGCCATCTTTTGCGCCTTTGGACAACGATACAACGAAATATTTACCGGTCTCCCACAGACTGTGGTTCAACGCGATAATGCGTCCTTGAACTTTCGTGGTCGGCGCGCGCGGCACATAGGCATACTGCGGCGCTTCCTTGCCAACGGGCAGCAAGCGGTCGTCGGTGTAAATTTCCTGCGTGGATGACACGATTTCGAGGCGGCTGATGTCGCCGAACTTCTGCACGCGCGCTTCACCTAAATATAATGCCAGGTAACCCAGCGTCACTCCCGTATCCGGATCTACCAACTTGTCGCCGCGACGGTAAATTTGCCACGCATTGCCCTTGTCTTTGGTAAGGCCCTTGGCGAATGCGACGTTACCGGCGCCGACGGCCACACGGTTTTCTTCAGTGGCCATGATACGCGGCGAATTCTCAAGCTCGGTTTCGCTGACCACCATGGGGCGTGAGATGAACGAACTGATCGCGCCCGGCTGGATGGTGGGCACGGCCTGCGAGATGTCTTCGCGCCGCACTCTGGGTGAAAGTTTTACCGTATCTACGCGCAACTGGCCTGTGGTGCGATCCAGCACCAGCACGTCTCCCGGGTAGATACGATGCGGATTGCGCACCTGGTCGCGGTTCATGTCCCACAATTTAGGCCAGTTCCAGGGCCTTTCGAGATAGCGCCCGGAAATGCCCCACAGCGTGTCGCCACGCTGTACGGTGTAGCGGTCCGGCGCATCTGCCTTAAGTTGTTCTTGAGCCCCAACCACGCCAGCATAGGCCGCCCACAAGGTAGCAGAGGCAACAACCAGCAGCGATATAATCTTGTTTTTCATAAAAGCACCCCGATGAAAGTCGCGTTTCGTAACACGCACGCCCGCAGACCGATGATATAACTGATCATATCTGCAACGCGCAGACGTTATGATGGCCTAACGCGTTGTTGTACGCACGCAACATGATAATTTGGATTAAATTCTGCATCTAGTTGATTATATTGGCAAGGCTTTTTGTGGCGAAGCTCCCTATTTTATTGTATCCCGACCCGCGCCTGCACACCGTCGCCGCCAGGGTAACGCAAGTCGATGACAAAATTCGTCAATTAATCAATGACATGGGCGAAACCATGTATGCCGCGCCGGGAGTTGGTCTTGCCGCAACACAAGTCGATGTTCACTTGCGAATTATCGTCATGGATCAGTCACCTACGCGCGATCAGCTACGGGTATTTGTCAATCCGGAGATACTCGAATCGTCAGGCCTTGCGGACTGCGAAGAGGGTTGTTTGTCGGTGCCGGGCGTTTACGAAAAAGTAACGCGCGCGCAGCAGATACGTGTGCGTGCGCTGAATCAGCAGGGCGAACCGTTCGAACTGGCGGCAGAAGGCCTGCAGGCCGTGTGTATCCAGCACGAAATGGATCACCTCGAGGGCAAGGTCTTTGTCGAAAAACTGTCGCGTCTGAAGCGGCAACGCATACTCGGCAAAATTAAAAAGCGCTTGCGTGAACCCGCCTAACAGGCGTCGGGCGCTCTCCGCGCCTGCGTTACTGTTGCCGCTGTTGCCTTTGCGGCCCGGTTCATTGCCAATCACTATCGGGGTCAAACCATGCGGCTAATTTTTGCCGGCACGCCAGAGTTTGCGGCAACCGCTTTGCGCGCCTTGGTTACCGCCGGACACGAAATTGTGTTAGTGCTTACTCAACCCGACCGCCCCGCCGGACGCGGGTTACGGCTGGAGCCGTCCGCAGTAAAAAAAGCAGCACAAAAACAACAGCTTATAATTGAACAGCCACTTAATCTTAAAACCGATGCGCCCGCACAAGCGATCACCGATGCAAACGCCGACGCCATGATCGTAGCGGCCTACGGACTGATTTTGCCCAAGCAAATCCTGGCCATTCCGCAGCTCGGCTGCCTCAATATTCATGCGTCGTTGCTGCCCCGCTGGCGTGGCGCCGCGCCGATCCAGCGCGCGATCCTGGCAGGCGACTCGCAGACCGGCATTACCATCATGCAAATGGACGCCGGACTCGATACGGGTAACATCCTCGCGCAAAATGTTATACCCATCGGCGCGGAAGAAACCGCCGGCGAGCTGCACGACCGCTTGGCCGTCTTGGGCGCGCAAATGATCAACGAGGTGTTGGCAGCGCCACCCGCATCCTTGAAGCAGGATAATGTTCTTGCAACCTATGCCGCAAAGATTTCCAAGGCGGAAGCGCTCATAGACTGGACCGAGGATGCCGTCGAGGTGCAGCGAAAAATTCGCGCGTTTAATCCGTTTCCCGGCGCTTTTTCCTTTCTCGGCGGCGAGCCCATCAAAATCTGGCGTGCACAAACGCATACTGCGGCCGCTGCGCCGGGCACGGTGTGTCCTGCGCCACCGGGACAACTGGTGATTGCCTGCGGCCAAGGCGCGCTGTCGGTTCTCGAAGTGCAGCGCGCCGGCGGCAAACGCATGGCCACGGCGGCGTTTCTTGGCGGCTTTCCAA
>CAMDDY010000298.1 GCA_945893125.1 Bordetella parapertussis | reverse complement strand
GGGGCTGGGCAAGGATTTTGAAACCTTGCGCACGTCATTGAAGTTTTATGCCAGTGCGGCCAGTACCCACACCGCGCTGGACGCCCTGCTGCAAATGCGAAAGCGCAGACCATTCGCAGCGGAGGATGTGGAGAAAATCATCGTTCACGCCTGCCACGGCGTGGTGACGCATGTGGGGTGGAAATACGAACCGCGCGGATTGACGTCGGCGCAAATGAATCTGCCGTTTTGCATGGCCACCCTGCTGCTGGAAGGTGATGTGTTTATTGAGCAGTTCAACGATGCGGCGGTGAACGACCCGCAGCGCATGGCGCTGGCGGAGAAGGTGGAAGTTCGTGAAGATCCCGCGATCACGGCGAAGGGACGGGCATCGCGTTATGAAGTGGTGGTGCAGGTGTATCTAAAAGATGGAACGCAACACCAGGAAACGGCCTACGCCGCGCGCGGCAGTGCAAAGCCGTTTGCCACCGAGGATGAAGTGGTGGCGAAATTTGAAAAACTCGCGTCGCGGGTATTGCCGCTGGCGCAAGTGGCTGAACTTCGGGATACCGTGTTGAACCTTGAAAAACAGCCGGCGTTGTCAAAGTTGGCTCGGCTATTGATATTGCCCTAATGGAGTCGTGATCGATGAATGAATTGGGGGCATACGATGTGATCGTGGTGGGCGGTGGGAACGCGGCCTTGTGCGCGGCGCTGTCGGCGCGCGAGCAGGGTGCGCGCGTGGCCGTGCTGGAACGCGCGCCCGAGGCGGAACGCGGCGGCAACAGCAGCTACACCGGCGGCAGCATGCGGTTTGCATTTGACAATGCGCAGGTAATCCACGACATCGTGCCTGATCTAAGCAAAGAGGAAATCGCCAACACCGATTTCGGCACCTATCCCGAAGCGCGCTTTTTTGATGACCTCTACAAAATCACGCAATACCGCACCGATCCCGACCTGTCCGAAGTGCTGATCAAGAACAGTCAGCAAGCGGTGCGCTGGATGGCCAAGCAGGGCATACGCTTTGTGCCGTTGTACGGCAGGCATGCGCCCAACGTGAACGGCAAGTTCAAGTTTTCCAACGGTTCCACTTTGGGTGCGGCGGGCGCGGGACTGGGATTGGTCAACGCGCTGTACGCTGCGGCGGCGCGCGCGGGCATCGATATCTACTATCAGGCGGGCGTCAAAAACCTGCTGCATGGCGATGCCGGCGTGCAGGGTGTGGTGGTACGAATCGATGGCAAAACCACGGAATTAAAATCCGCCTCGGTCGTGCTGGCGTGCGGCGGCTTTCAGGCCAATGCCGAATGGCGAGCGAAGTACCTCGGATTCGGCTGGGAGATGGCCAAGGTGCGCGGCACGCGTTTTAATACCGGCGACGGCATACGCATGGCGCTGGATATCGGCGCGCAGCCCTACGGCAATTGGTCATCGGCGCACGCGGTGGGGTGGGACTTGAACGCACCGCCCTACGGCGATATTCAGGTGGGCGACGGCTTTGGCAAACACAGTTACAACTATGGCGTGATGGTCAACGCCGAGGGCAAGCGCTTTCTCGACGAAGGGGCTGACTTCCGTAATTTCACCTACGCCAAGTACGGCAAGATTATTTTGGCGCAGACCGGCCAATTCGCCTGGCAGATATTTGACGCGAAGGTGCTGCATCTGTTGCGTGACACGTACCGCATCAAGCAAGTAACCAAGGTGCGCGCGGAGACATTGCCGGCACTCGCGGACAAGCTCGAGGGCGTCAACAAGGAAGCATTTTTAAAAACGATAGCGCAATTCAACAACGCCGTCAGAAAAGACGTTCCCTTCGACGCCAGCATCAAGGATGAGCGGGGAACCGTTGGTTTGGAAATGCCAAAATCTAATTGGGCGCAGGAGATTAACGACGGACCGTTTGAGGCTTACGCGGTCACCTGCGGCATCACGTTTACGTTTGGCGGCCTGAAAATCAATACCCGCGCGGCAGTGATCGACATGGAGGAGCAAACCATTCCGGGCTTGTTTGCCGCCGGTGAATTGGTCGGTGGTATTTTCTATTTCAATTATCCCGGCGGCACGGGATTAACCAACGGCACCGTGTTCGGGCGTATCGCCGGACAGAGTGCGGCACAATTTGCGCAATCACCGAGGGTGAAATGAGGTTACGGTCTTTCATGCTTGGCGCAGCCTGGGTCATGACGGGCGCTGTGTCTCCCGCACTCGCGCAGAAATTTCCGCTCAAACCTATACGGCTGCTCACGTCCGCCGCGGGCGGGGGCACGGATTTCGCCGCACGCTTGATCGCGCAGGGACTCACCGCCAGTATGGGCATGCAGGTGGTGGTAGATAACCGGCCCAGCGGTCTGGTCATCGGCGAAATCGTGGCCCGAGCGGCGCCGGATGGCTACACGATGTTTCTCAACGGCAGCGCCTTTTGGCTACAGCCCTTTGTGCACGCCAACATGCCATACGATCCGGTGAAGGATTTTTCACCGCTCATCATGGCAACCCATTCGCCCAACATTCTGGTGGTGAATGCGACGTTGCCCGTGAACTCAGTCAAGGAATTAATTGCCGTGGCGAAAGCGAAGCCCGGTGAGTTGAACTACGGCTCCAGTTCAACCGGCACGCCGACGCATCTGGGCGCGGAATTATTCAAGTCGATGACCGGCGTGAATATCGTGCGCGTGTCGTACAAAGGCAATGGCCCGGCCATCAATGCGTTGCTCAGCGGCGAGGTTCAGTTGATGTTCGCGAATGTCGCCGCCGTCAATGTGCATGTGAAATCCGGCCGGCTGCGTGCCTTGGCAGTTGCCAGCAGCGCGCCCACCAGTCTGGCGCCGGGTTTGCCCACGATGTCCGCTGCGGGTTTGCCGGGTTATGAATCGTCGTCCACGTATGGCATATTCGGGCCGGCGCGGATGCCGCGTCCGTTGGTCGAGCAGCTCAATCGCGAGATGGTGACGGTGCTGACGCGCGCCGATACCACCGAGCGGCTGTTGCGGGCGGGCATGGAGGCGGTGGCCAGCACGCCGGATCAACTCGCGGCGGCCATGCAGTCCGATATGGCAAAGATGGGGAAAGTGATAAAGGACGCCGGTATTCGGCCGGAGTTCTGATGAATTCGATAAATTTTACCGGGCAAGAGAAAAGGGGAGTCACGGCATGAGCACGCACAACAATTCACTGGTATTACTCGGCGTTGGCGATGTCGGCCCGATACATGAGCCGATGGAGGCCTATAGCACGCTCGCACGGTCGGTACTGGCGGCAGGCGATATTCGCTTTGGTCAATGCGAACGCGTGTATTCCGAACGTGGTGCGCTGCAAGTGCATTCGGCGGGCGGGCACAGCCGGGTCAAGCCGCACCTGGCGTCGATTTTTACCGACTGCGGATTCGACGTGGTGTCGGTGGCGAGCAATCACGCGATGGATTGGGGTGAAGATGCGCTGCTCGATACCATCGCGTTGATGGAAAGCAAAGGCATCAAGACAGTCGGGGCGGGGCGTAATCTTGCCGAAGCGCGGCGTCCGGCCCTCATCGAGAAAAACGGTATCCGCGTCGCGTTTCTGGCGTACTGCTCAATACTCAACGAAGGTTATGCCGCCACGCCGCAAAAAGCCGGCGTCGCGCCGTTGCGTGCGCATACGTATTATGAATCCATCGATTATCAGGCCGGCGTGCCGCCGAAAGTGGTGACGATTCCTTTCGAGGAAGACCTGGCCGGCATGGAGCGTGATATCGCCGCGGCCAAGGCGAATGCCGACGCGGTGGTCGTATCGCTGCACTGGGGTATTCACTTCGTGCCCCGGCTCGTTGCGCAATATCAACCGACAGCGGCAAAAGCTGCATTTGCCGCCGGCGCGGATTTAATATTGGGGCACCATGCGCACACGCCCAAGGCTATCGGCGTGCATGGCGGCAAGACCTGCTTTTACAGCCTGAGCAACTTCATGATGTCGTCCACCGCCAAAACGCCGGCGGCGGCCGCAGCCTTTGAAAAGAAATACGGCGTGAAACTTGACCCCGCCTATCCGCACCTGGCCTACGGCGAAGACGGCAAGCGCAGCCTGATCGCCAAGGCAGTCATCGCTAAGGCGGGCGTGCAGAAAACCTCATTCCTGCCGGTTCAGATCGACAAACAGTTGCGTCCGGAAGTGCTCAAGCGCGGTGATGCGCGATTTGACGACGCCGTGCGGTTTATGAATTGGGCGTCGGAAGACTTCGATCACCAATTCGTGGTCGAGGGTGATGAGGTGGTGATATCCGCGCCGGCGCCGGCGTAGCACTCGTTGCGGGCGATGTGACCGACTTAGCCCGCAGGCGAGAGCACGTGAATCACGCGGCCTGCCAGCATGTCCTTCACCTTGGCGCCATAGGCGGCCATGTGCGGCGCGGCGGCGTGGCCTTTAAGCGCTGCGGTGTCGCGCCATTTTTCAATGAAGACGAAGGTGTCCGCGCCAAACCGGGTTTGAAAGCTGCCGAGTCCCTCGGCATCGACGGTGAGGCTGTATTCGATGCAGCCGTCCTCGGCGAGCACGGCGGGAATGTTGGCACGGGCGATAGCCAGCACGCTTTCACGCAGGCCGGGCTTGGCGGTAATGATGGCGACGACGTGGATCATGGGGTGTCTCCTGTGAAAACG
This sequence comes from Bordetella parapertussis, assembly GCA_945893125.1. Classification (GTDB taxonomy): domain Bacteria; phylum Pseudomonadota; class Gammaproteobacteria; order Burkholderiales; family SG8-41; genus UBA5216. Next base: position 1,869 of record CAMDDY010000298.1, on the reverse strand, counting down.
CTGCAACGCGCAGGTTGCGGTAAGTCTTGATCTCGCAGGTCTGGTGCGGGAGCCGTCATCGCATTATACGGTTAAGTTATTGCTTTCCCAACGAATCGGGTATACGTCGGTACGGCCACGGAATAGTCGCCGAAAGAGCGCCACTTTTTCGTCGGTGCTAAGCCTTGATGCCTCGCCTTCCGAGGCATCGGTCGCAGAAGGTTCTGTCGGCCAACGCCCATCAATGCCGTGGGCGTCCAGCAATGCCGCAAGCCGGGCGTTTTCTGCCCGCGTCTCACGCGGCCGATGCCAATACGCTTGCCGGCTCAATCAAGCCGGCGGACAACATCGCTTTTTCAAGCTTGCAACGCTCGGCGTCGTCCAGCGGCAGCAGTGGTTCGCGCACCATGTCGGAGGCGATAATGCCAAGCTGCTTCAACGCGGCCTTGGTGCGCACGTGGCGCAGGGAGCGCGGCGCAGTGCCATAGAGGTAATGCGACATGGGGGCGAGCTGGTCGGCGAACGCGCGCGCCTTTGCGTAGTCGCCGTCGCGCGCCGCGTTGAACATTCCAATGACGATATCCGGCAGGAAACCCGCTATGCCGAGCAGCACGCCGTCCACGCCGATCACGAGAGTCGGTAACAGGGCGGCGTCGTAAGCCGATAGTATTGAAACGTCGGGACGCGCGCGGCGAATCGCGCGGTACTGATCCTGATAAAGCCCGATATCCGTTACCGCCTGTTTGACGGCGACCACCGTGGGTACGGTCTCGAGTATGCGCACCAGCGTGCCGGTGTCGAACTGCGCCGCCACCGAATTGAACAGGATCAGCGGCAATGACGTGGATTTCCCCAGGCGCTGGTATAACGCCTCCGCGTGTCCCGGTGCGCGGCTGTTCTGCCAATCGCGTACGGGAACGACGATCACGGCATCCGCGCCCGCTGCTTCGGCCTGCTGCGTTTGCAGAATCATTTCGCGTGTGGAGTTGCCGCACACGCCGGCCACCAGCTTGACGTGACGCGGCACGACCCGCCGCGCGACGGTGATGACCAAGCTACGATCCTCGTTCTCCAGACACGTGCCTTCTCCGGCGTTGACGTTGACCACGATGCCGCGCACGTCTGTGCGCGACAGGATCCAGCGCAGATAGCTTTCGATGCCCGCCTCGTCGATCGACTGGTCGTCGTGCATGGGGCACACCGGCGCGACGAAGACGCCGGTGCAGGTTCTGGAATTCGGTTGCATCATTTTAATCCTCGTAAGTTCAGTCTCGCTCCGGCATTACTCGTGTATGCCCGCGTCCTTGATTACTTTGCCCCACTTGGCCATGTCGGCTTTGATGTACGCCGCGAGTTCCGCGGGGGCGCCGCCCGCGACTTCCACCCCGATAGAGAAGAATTTCTCTTTGATGTCGGGCTTGTGGAGCACGTTCAAAATTTCAGTATTCAGCAGGCTCAGCACTTTCGCGGGCGTTCCGGCCGGGGCAAAAATGCCGGTGGGCACGTCGGCGCGAAACCCCGGCAGGCCCGATGCCGCCATCGTGGGCAAGCCGGGCGCAAGCGCTGACGGTGCGACGCTGGTCACCGCCAACGCCCGTAAGCGGCCCGGTTTCAGGTGCGGGGCCACCGCGCCCGCGTTGCCGAACATCAACTGCACCTGCCCGCCGATGAGTGCGGTGAGAGCAGGCCCGTTGCCTTTGTACGGAACGCGCACGATGTTGATACCCGCCATCGCCTTGAAGAGTTCACCGGTGAGATGGGTTGCCGCGCCGGTCGATCCCGAACTGAAGTTGAGTTCCCCCGGCTTCGACTTGGCGAGTGCGATGAGGTCTTTGACGGACGTTGCGGCAACGGCAGGGTGAACGACGAGCACATTGGGCGAGCTTGCCG
>CAMDDY010000297.1 GCA_945893125.1 Bordetella parapertussis | reverse complement strand
GGATCCCAGCCGACCAGAAAGCCGCGCGTGGCGTGTTCGCCGCCGCTGGTGCCGGTGATCATCACGCCGTTGGCGATCAACGGCGCGCTAACACCCTTGTAGCCTTCGAGGTGATTTGCAAACGGCTTTTTCCAGATTTGCTTGCCGGTTTTCATGTCGAGTGCGACCACATGCGCGTCGAGCGTCAGGCGAAAGAGCTTGCCGTTGTAGAGCGTCGGTGCGCCGCGATACAGCGCGCCGCCGGATGAGATGCGCAGCACCGCGCGGTCAAAGTCCGTCGGTGTGCGCCAGATTTGTTTGCCCGTCGCCACATCCAGCGCAAACGTCCAGTTGCCGTTGGTGACATACATCACACCGTCGTAGATCGCCGGCTGCGCCAATTCACCGGTATCGCTCATGGTGCTGGTGCTCCAGATCGGTACCAGGCGCTTGAGGTTGGATTTGGCGCGCGACACGCGCGCGCACAGCGAGTTGCGGCGTCTGCGCAATTGGTGCTTAATGTCTCTACTTCCGTTCATTTCCAGCACGGTTTTCCGGAGCACGCCGACCGCCCATGTTTGCAGTCCGTATCCACTGCTTGCACTGTTTGCACTGCTTGTTGTCTGCGTTCGTGTTGTTCGGCGCGGCGACGTGCTTTGCGACGACTGCGCCGCCACTCGCCGATTTTCCGGTCAAGCCCATCCGCATCATCGTGGCGTCTTCGGTGGGTGCCGCGGATGATTTTTTTGCGCGCCTGCTGGCCGATGATCTGGAGACTTTATACCAGCGCCGCGTGCTGATCGAGAATCGACCGGGCGCGGGCGGCTTGATCGGCAACAAGCGCATGTCGCAGGCGCGCGCCGACGGCTACACGCTGGGCATGATCGGCGTCACGCGACTGATCACTGAATTAATGCGCGAACAGCCGCCGTACAGCGCGCTGGGCGATATTGTCGGCGTGGCCCACGTGGCGTCGATCACCAATGTGCTGGCGATCACGCGCACGTTACCGGTCAGTAGTGCGCGCGATTTCGTCACCTATGCACGGGTGCGTCCCGGCGAGATGAACTATGCATCGCTCGGCATCGGCTCGGCCTCGCATCTTGCGGCGGAAGTGTTTTCGCGCGCGCTCGGCATCGACGCGGTGCATGTGCCTTTCAGGGTGGCGACGGATTCTTTTGTTGAAATGGCGCTCGGCCGCGTGCATTACGCGATATACACACTGCCCGCCGCGCTGGGGCCGGTGCGCGAGGGCCGCCTGCGCGCGCTGGCGGTGATGACGCCGCAAAGGAGCCCCACGCTGCCCAACGTGCCGGCGATCGCCGAGGTGGGGCTGCCTGAAGCGCAGTTCGACAGTTGGTGCGGCATCGTCGCGCCCACCGGCACCCCGCGCCGCATCGTCGAGCAGTTGCACAGCGACATCATGCGCGCGCTGCGTAAATCGGCGTTGCGCGCGCGCTTTGTGAATCAGGGCGCGGAGTCAACGCCCGACACCACGCCGGATGGCTTCATGCGCCACATGCAGGGGGAGTACCTGCGTTTTCAGTCGATCATCCGGGTCGGGGGTATCAAACCGGAATAGAAAAAGTATTTAAAAACAAATACTTATGTTTGACCCCGTTATCTTTCGACCTCGCCGCCACGCCCCGGCGCTGCTGGCTTTGCGCCGCCAGTCTGTTGTAATACAATAACGAACATAACGTATTACACCGGAGCTTATCCCATGACGTTGACCGTTCGCCTGCCGCACCGCATCGAGCAGGAACTCGCTGACTACTGCGTCAAGCGCCGCCTGACCAAGAGCGAGGTCGTCAAGCTGGCGCTCGATGGTCTGTTGCGCGCGCCCGCTGCAAGCACGCGGCATCCGTTCATCGGCGGCGACAAAGGCGACGGCGCCGATGTGTCGGGCAACATCAAAGCCGCGTTGCGCGCGCGTTTTGGTCGCGCCGGTAACGCTGGTCCCACCGGTGGCACCGGGGGCGCGGGCAAGCGCCGCCGGTGAATCGCGTACTGGTTGATACCGGCTTTCTGGTCGCGCTCGGCATCGCGCGCGATCCGCGCCATCAGGCGGCGCGCGCGTTTCTCGAAAGCTACACCGGCGATCTGCTGGTGCCCGCGCCGGTGGTGGGCGAGACCTGCTATTTTTTATCGACCACCGGCAAAGTGCGCCTGCTCGATTGGTTGAGCGGGCCGCAATGCAAAGTGCTGGATCTGCCCGCCGTCGCTTACACGGATGTGGGGCAAATACTTTCCCGCTACACTGCACTCGATCCTGACTTTGCCGATGCCGCCGTGGTGTGGTTCGCGCAGGAAACCGGCTGCCGCGCGGTGCTGACGGTGGATGTGCGCGACTTCAATGTGTTTCGCATGGGCAGAAACAAGCGCTTTGAAGTGGTAGAGTGGTGCAAGTAGTCATCCCCCGCTTCTCAATTTCCTTTCTGACGGAGAACCCCATGACCATCAAGCTCAACCATCTGCACATCAAAACCAAAACGCCGGAAAAAACCGCGAAGTTTTACGTCGATACCTTCGGCGCGAAAATCACCAGCCAATCGCCGACCGGCGGTTATCGCGTCGATCTCGACGGACTGTCGCTCAACATCACCGAGCTGCACCCGACACAAAAACGCGCGCAAAATTACGGCATGGAACACATCGCCATGGATACGGATGACCTCGATGCGCTGGTCGCCAAACTCAAGGCGCAAAACATCGGCATCCTTGAAGAGACCGTCGTCACCGGCAATCGCCGCGTGTGTTTCTTCGAGGGACCGGACGGCGTGCAGCTTGAATTCATTGAAATGCCGAAATAATATAACTATTTGTTTTTAAACACTATTTTATGGAGAATGTGATGTCGAAATCAGATCCGTTACGTGTCGCGTTTATTGGTGCAGGCGGACGCTGGGGCCCCAGTGCCCACGGCCCCGTGCTGCAAAAAGTGCCAGAGGTGAATCTTTACGCGGTATGCACCGCGCACGCCGATACCGCGCAGGCCGCCGCCGACAAATACGGCGTGAAAAAAGCCTACAGCGATCTGAAAGTGATGGGCGCCGATGCGCAGGTCGAAGCGGCGTTGGTGGCGGTGCGCGTGCCCGCGCATTACAAAATCACCATGGCGGCGCTCGAAGCCGGCAAGCATGTCTACTGCGAGTGGCCGCTCGGCGCCAACACCAAAGAGGCCGAAGAAATGGCGGCTATGGCGCGCCAAAAAAACGTGCGCACCATGGTGGGCTTGCAGCGCCGCGCGTCACCCGCATACCAGTACATGCGCGAGCTGATCCAGCAGGGCTACGTCGGCAAAATGCTCTCGGTGAACATGACGCACATGGGCAGCGGCGTGTTGACGCGCACCTCCGACCGCACCTGGCAAAAAGACATGGCCCTCGGCGCCAACACACTGACCATCACCTTTGGCCACTCGATGGATGCGCTGTGCATGGTGGCGGGCGAACTGGCCGAAGTATCGGCCGTGGTCAGCACGCAAGTGCCGCAGTGGTTCGAGACCGACACCAAAAAATTCGTTGACGTGAATTCACCCGATAACATCATGCTCACCGGCAAGCTCGACACCGGCGCGGTGGTCAGCGTCAACCTCGGCGTGCATCCCTATCACGGCAGCGGCTATCGTTTTGAAATCTACGGCACCGAAGGCACGCTAATGATGATCGGCGGCGGCGATGCCGGGATGGAGTTAAAACGCAAAATCATGGGCGGCAAAAAAGACGACAAGGCGATGCAGGAATTGTCAGTACCGGAAAAATTCAAATGGGTGCCCGAAGATATCCGCAACGGCGGCCCGGCCTACGACGTGGGGCAAATGTGGGTCAAGTTCGCCGAGGCGATACGCACCGGTTCCGCGGTGGAGGCGGATTTTGAACACGCGGTGCGGCGTCACCGCATGCTCGACGCCATCGTGCGCGCGTCTGAAACCGGACAGCGGCAGAAGGTGGTGTTGTAGATTATTTTCCGGGTTTTTCGAAAGGGGATACAATCTTTCACATGAGCCAACTCTCAATTGCCGACATACTGGAACTCCCGGTTCAGGAGCGTATACGTCTCGTTGAATTGATCTGGGACAGTGTTGCCGCCGTACCGGAAGCGGTGGTAGTTTCTCCAGCACTTAAAGCCGAGCTGGATGCACGTCTGGCGGAATTCGAGGCGAATCCGGAAGCGGGTTATTCCTGGGATCAGGTGAAATCAAGCCTTAAAGATGGCTCGTGGCGATCCGCCTGAAGTTTTCCGCGCGTGCAACGGCATGAAATCGGCAAAGCGCAAGCGTGGTATGAATTGCAGAGTCCCGGCCTTGGTGATGAATTCATCGCGGCAATGGAGTTGCAGCTAAAGCGGCTGGAGCAAGCGCCATTGCTTTATGCAGAGGTAACGCCGCATGTCCGCCGGGCGCTCCTCCCGCGATTTCCTTACGGTGTGTTTTATGTAGTGCGGGATGATTTCGTGCAAATCTTGGCCGTGTTGCATGACGCCCGCGATCCACGTCGATTGCCCAAGCCGCGTTGAATACGCTGATCCACCCGCGCCCCCGAAGTCTTCACCACCTTCACCCACTCGCGCCGGCGCGTGTGTGGGCAGCAGCGAGCGAGATCATGAGCACGACCGCTAAAACCATCCTGACGTTTTTGCTTGCCGCAGGCGGCATGTCCGCTGCCGCGACCACCGCCGCGCAGCACTATCCGGCAAGACCGGTGCGTTTCATCGTGCCGGCCCCACCCGGCGGCGGGCTAGACATCGTGGCGCGCACGCTGGCGCAGAAACTCGCCGAGCCTTTCGGGCAATCGGTGGTGGTGGATAACCGGCCCGGCGCCGGCGGCAGCGTGGGTGTCGAAACCGTGGTGCGCGCAAACCCTGACGGCTACACCCTGATGCTGGTATCGGCGGGCTATGCCGCCAACGCGGCGATTTACAAATTGCACTACAACCCGTTGAGCGACGTCACACCGGTGGTGCTGATCGGCGAGACCGGCTACGTGATGGCGGTCAATGCCGCGCTGCCGATCCACACCATCAAGGAACTCATCGCGCATGACAAGGCACATCCCGGAAAGCTCAATTATGGATCAGGCGGTTCCGGCGGCAGCAATCACCTCGTCACCGAATACTTCAATCAGATGGCGGGCACTAAAATCACGCATGTGCCGTACAAGGGCATGGGCCCCGCGTTAAACGAGCTGATCGGCGGGCAGATACAGCTTGTCATCGGCGTCATGGTGCAGATGATCCCGCATGTGCGATCAAATCGCGTGCGGGGTCTGGCGGTCACCACCGCCAAGCGCTCCAGCGCCGTGCCGGAACTGCCGACGGTGGGTGAGACAGTGCCCGGCTACGAAGCCGTGTCGTGGAATGCCGTGCTGGGGCCGAAGGCGTTACCCAGGGATGTCGTGGCGCGCTGGAACAGCGAGGTCAACCGCATCCTGCAGATGAGTGATGTGAAAGAGCGCCTCGCGAGCGATGGCATGGCGGCTGTCGGCGGCGCATCGGATCGCGTTGCGGAAGTGCTCAAGCGCGATATTGCGAAGTGGCAGCGCGTGGTTAAGACTGCGGGTATCAAGACAGAAGGTTGAATTACTTCGGGTTTCGTGTAGGCAGCTTTACAAAATTGTTCAAGCGGGATTGGCAGAAACGAGGCTGCCAGTGTTTCTGCATTCCATAATTTCAATGGCTTTGGGCCCCTCCCTACAGGCTTCGCAGTCGGAGCAGTCAGTCGGAAGCCTGTCTATCGCGATGGGTGATGCGTATCGGTGACGCATGCACCCCGTAAGATCGCATCGGCGTTTGTCCTGTATTTCGAAATCCATGTGCTTTATTCGGCGGGGCGACAATTGTTGAACCCGGGCCAATGGAAATCCTGTCTCCTTCGCCATCGATCCACGCTTCGCCCGTGCCATCGATCACGATAACGATTTCCATATAAGGGTGAGAGTGTGTGCCGGTAGAATAACCGGGCGGAGAAGTCTGGATGCCGATGCGAAGCGGCGTAGAGCCTTCGTCATCACCCACTAAGGTCTGGTACGTTCGGCCCGTATCAAACTCTTCTATTCGGACGTCTTTGACATTAATGATCGGCATGGTTGAGCACGGTTTTAGGGTTGTCGCTATTCGCAGTGTACCGAAAATCCAACCCGGCTGTCACTCGTGAGATCAGGCGCCAATATATCGTAACCATTGGTTTTTATTGACATTTTGTAGGCGAGGTATTCGAGAGTCTTCATTCTTTTTTATCTACTAAAGCAGTGACTTAACCGGCCACGCCCGCCATGATGCGCGTGGCCAACGGTTCCCGGCTCAAATTAAATTTGAGTTCTGAGAATCTGCTGTATTGCTTGTGCCGCGGTAACTATCGGGATGTTGTGATATCGCTTGAGCACCAGCAAATCCGCATCGCCGGATACAATCAAATCGACATGAGCCGCCAGCGCGCAAGCCAACACCGCATCATCGTCGGCATCGCGCGAAACCCGCGGTGCGATCTGGCGAGCGGTGACGAGGGCCGC
>CAMDDY010000296.1 GCA_945893125.1 Bordetella parapertussis | reverse complement strand
TGGTAAACCTCGTTCTTGAATTATCGGTCTATCGGGAAGGTTGGATATGCAAGGATGGAGCCTGTAACAACCATTTGATTCTATGTAAAAAGGTATTCAGGCGCAATGCGTTAATCCGGCTTGATACCGGCATCCTTGATCAGCCTGGTCCACTTTGCCAGTTCGGATTTGATATAGCCGCGAAACGCCTCGGCATCCTTCAATGAAGGTTCCAGCCCTGCGTTATGCAACTGCTCGCGCACATCGGGCATCGCCATCACCGCAAAAATTTCTTTTTGCATGCGCTCGACAAGCACGGGGGGCGTCTTCGCCGGGAACGCCATGCCGAGCCAGCCGCTGGCGTCAAAACCCGCATAACCGCCCTCGGCCATCGACGGCACGTCGGGCAGGCCGGCCGAGCGTTTCAGACTGGTGACGCCGATGCCGCGCAGCTTGCCCGACCTGACATGCGGCGCGCCGGTGGAAATCACGCCGCACAAGGCCTCGACTTGTCCGGAGATGGCGTCAATCACCGCCGGCCCGCCTCCCTTATAAGGCACGTTGACCACGTTGATGCCCGCAGTCGCTTTGAACAACTCGAACGACAAATGCGCGATGCTGCCGGTGCCGGGATTGGCGACGTTGATCCTGCCCGGCTGTTGTTTGGCGCGCGCGACAAATTCCTTGAGTGTCTTGACAGGCATCGCGGGATGCACCGACAGCAGACTGCTCACATCCACCACCTGTGCGATGGGCGCAAAATCATTCACTGAATCAAACGGCACTTTGCCGAGCAAACCGGGGCTCATCGCCATCGACGCCACCGATGCAAGCACCATGGTATAGCCGTCGGGCGCGGCCTTTGCGACGAACTCGTGGGCGATGTTGCCGCCCGCGCCCGCGCGATTTTCGACGACGATTTGCTGGCCCAGCCGCGGGCTTAACTTCGCGCCAGCCACGCGCGCCACCAGATCATTGGCGCCGCCCGCCGGGAAGCCGACGATGAAGCGTATCGGCTTCGTGGGGTAATCGGCAGCAGATGCGGCGCTAGCCGCTAGCAGGCCAACGATGCCTGCAAGAATAAAGGGACGAACACTGGCGATTTTCATGCGGGCAGCGCCCTCGAAGTTGAATCCATATTGTAGTGCAAAAAGGGAAGCAGCCTATAATTCACGCTCTAACCGGAGAAAAGTCATGGGCACACTCACGCTGGCGCAAGCCGATAAAATCATCGACGCCACCCTCGCGCGCGCGCGCGAACTGAACTGCCGTCCCATTTCGGTGGTGGTGGTCGAACCCGGCGCCATCGTCAAGGCCTTCAAAAAAGAAGACGGATCGGCAATGATGCGGTTCGAAATGGCCATGGGCAAGGCGTACGCCGCGCTCGCGCTGGGGCGCTCATCCAGTCTGGTGCGCGTGCGCACGGAACAAAAACCGTTGTTCATGGATTTTTTGTTCAAGGCATCGGAAGACAAAATTTTTGCCGAGGGCGGCGGCCGCTTGATCCGCGCCGCCGATGGTGAATTGCTCGGTGCGGTGGGCGTCACCGGTGATAAGGAGGAACAGGACGAAGCGCTTGCCGCGCACGGCATCCACGCGGCGGGTTTGAAAACCGATGAAGATTGCGCGAATCTTGCGCATCATGTGCGGCTGGTGAATTAGCCCATCACATAGGAGCGGCCACACCACCACCGTCATTCTGGCGAAAGCCAGAATCCAGTTCGTAACCCGCGCGGAACGCGCTAAATAGTGGTGCTGCGCACCGTTAAACAACCTGGGTTCCGGGTCAAGCCTGGAACCACGGTGGTAGGTTTTTGATTATATCGTAACTATTTGTTTCTAAACGATTTTTATTATATTCCGTTAAGGAGAACCGCATGCCCAAGCCTGTCCTCGCTTACCAAACATCGCAACCCAAAAAACACAAACTCATCGTCGAGAAAGATGTGGCGGTACCGTTGCGCGACGGCTCGATCATCCGCGCCGATGTGTTCCGCCCGGCGTTTGCAAACAAGGCGGACGGTGAAAAATTTCCGATTATTCTCACCACCGGGCCGTACCAAAAAGACAAGCTGTGGACGCCGCCGCCCGATCTCGAAGAAAAAGCCAATCCCTACATGAACTGGGAATGCACCAATCCGCTGTGGTGGTGTCCGCGTGGCTATGCGCTGGTGCGCATCGACAGCCGCGGTTCGGGTAAGTCGCTCGGTACCTCCGAGCCGAGTTCACATCAGGAAGCGGTCGATACGTACGACGCGATTGAACACTTTGCCAAGCAGCCGTGGAGCAACGGCAACGTCGGCTGTCTGGGCATTTCGTATCACGCGAATTTTCAGTGGCGCGTGGCGAGCCTGCAACCGCCGTCGTTAAAAGCCATCATGCCGTGGGAAGGCCGTGCCGATCAGTATCGCGATCAGGCGTATCACGGCGGGATTTTCTCGTCGGGCTTTCTGGTGAACTGGTGGTACATGCAGGCTGCGCACCACCTGCTCGGCAAACCGAATGCGTACAACCCCGAAGCATTCAACAACAATCAGTTGTGGAACTATATGCGTAACGATCTTGACTCCGAATACTGGCGCCTGAAAAGCGCGCGCTGGGACAAAATCACGGTGCCGGTCTACAGCGTCGGCAACTGGGGCGGGCACGGCCTGCATTTGCGCGGCAATACCGAGGGCTATTTGTGCGCGGCCTCAAAACATAAAAAGCTGCGCATCCACACCGGCTCGCACTATCACCCGTTTCACGCGGAAGAAGCCCGCATCGAACAACTGCGCTGGTTCGACTATTGGTTAAAAGGCATCAACACCGGCATCATGGACGAGCCGCCGGTGAAACTCGAAATCCGCACCGGCGGCACCTTAAAGCGCTATCCGTTTCGCAGCGAAAACGAATGGCCGCTGGCGCGCACGCAGTGGACCCAGTTTTATCTGCAACCATTGAAAGACAAGCCGGGCAGCGGCAAAACCGCTGAAGGCAAAATCGCCACCACGCCGCCAACGAAGGCCAGCAAGATCACCTACCCGGCCTCGCCGGGCGGACGCCACAATCACGGTGGGCGCACGGGTGTGTCGTTCGAAACCGCGCCTATGAAAACGGACACCGAAATCACCGGGCCCATCGTGCTCAACATCTGGGTATCGAGCACGTCGGAGGATATGGACATCCTGGCCACGCTGCGTCATATCGATGGACGCGGCCGCGACGTGCCCGAACTCGGCCAGCGCGGCGAACCCACCGAGTGCGTCACCAAGGGTTGGCTGCGCGCCTCGCACCGCAAGCTGGACACGGAAAAATCGCTGCCGTACCGCCCTTATCATACGCACAACGAACGCTGGTTGCTGAAAAAAGGCGAAGTCGTTGAGTGCCAGGTGGAAATCATTTCGACATCCATCGTGATCAAAAAAGGCCACAAGCTGCGCCTCGACATCGGCCCGAAAGACGGCCACGGCTCGGGGCACTTTACCCACTACCACGCCGACTACAACGACGGCGCGTTTAACACCATTCATTCGAGCAAGAGCAAGCCGACGTATTTAATGCTGCCGATTATTCCGCCGAAGGAAGGCGCGAAACCTGTGGTTAAGGCAAAGAATAAAGCCAAATCCGCAAGCAAGAAATAACCCCGTGTAGCCCGTAAGGAGCGTAGCGTATTACGGGTTAGTTGCGACTCCCGTAATACGCTACGCTCCTTACGGGCTACCGATCCCCAGGTTCAATTACTTCAACTCCGCCACCGCGCGCTGTATGCGGCGGCAGGCTTCCTCGAGTTTTTCGATTTCCGTGGCAATTGACATCCTGAAATAGGGCGATAGGCCATACGCCGCCCCCAATACCACGGCGACGCCGTGATCCATCAGGTGCAGCACCACGTCCGCCTCGTCTTTCAGCACTTTGCCCTGCGGTGTCTTGCGGCCATATAGATCGCCGCAGCGCACGAAAAGATAAAACGCGCCCTCGGGATAGTTCGGCTGCAAGCCGGGAATATCCTTGAACATTTCCAGCACGCGGTCACGCCGCGCCTGAAATTCAGCCGCGCGCTGAGGAATGAATTCCTGCGGGCCGTTTAAAGCCTCCACCGCCGCCCACTGACTGATGGAACTTACGCCCGCGGTGCTTTGGGATTGCAGTTTGACAATGTTCTTGATGAGTTCCTTGGGTCCCGCCGCATAACCCAGCCTGAAGCCGGTCATGGCATACGCCTTGGAAACGCCATTCACCGTCAGCGTGCGGTCGTACAGTTTCGGCTCCACCTGGGCGATGGTGGCGAATTCAATGCCGTCAAAACGCAGATGCTCGTCAATGTCGTCGGTGAGTATCCACACGTGCGGATGCTTGAGCAGCACGTCGGCCAGCCCGCGTATCTCCGCGCGTGAATACACCGCGCCAGTCGGATTATTCGGCGAGTTCAGAAACAGCCACTTGGTGCGCGGCGTGATCGCGGCATCCAGTTGCGCCGGCGTGAGCTTGAATCCGCTTTCGGCGCTGCACGGCACCTCCACCGGCGTGCCATCCGACACCAGCACCATGTCAAGATACGAAATCCAGTACGGCGCGGGAATGATGGCTTCGTCGCCCGGCCCGATGGTCGCCAGCATGGCATTAAAAATAATCTGCTTGCTGCCGGTGCCGACCATGATTTGATCGGCGCTGTAGGTCAGCGCGTTCTCGCGCTGGAATTTACGCGCGGCGGCCTCGCGCAGTTCCGGAATGCCGTCTATCGGCGGATACTTGGTTTCGTTGCGTACGAGCGCCGCCATCACACCCTGCTTCACGTGCTCGGGCGTGTTGAAGTCCGGCTGGCCAATCGTCAGCGCGATGATGTCGTGGCCCTGCAAACGCAGCTCGCGCGCGCGCATGGTGGCGGTGGTGCTGGGAGAAAGTTTGATGCGGGTGAGGCGATCCGAATAGAAAGACATGATTACCCTGTTGCGGCGGCTGCCAAATGGAAATGTTTACCGGCATTCTACCGCTATTGGCGCCGTGCTCCACCGACCGTCCGAAGCGCGGGATTTCAATTCGCGCTGCGTGTAAAATTCACGCACAACCCACAAGCACCGAGGAGAAACCCGGATGATCCGCAAGCTCAGAACCGAACGCGACAATCAGCAGTGGATGCTCGATCTCGCGCTCAACATGCGTGGCCGCGTGCAGAATTTCGAGCGCGACGACGTGGAAGTGCCGCCGGGCACGCGCGCGCGCAACTACCGCATGCTGCCCAAGGTATGGCGCAAGGCCGCCGAGCGTCACGAGGCGCTGGCCAAACGCGCCGAAGCACGTGGCGCGAAAGCCACGGCGGTATCCCACTACGATCATGCGGTTGAAGCCTATCGCATGGCGCAGCACCCGATCTTTTTCGATAACCATCCGGTGAAAAAATACCTCTACAAGAAGTTGTCCGAAATGGTGGATCGCCGCAGCAAGGTTGCCGCGTATCCGATCGAGCGCGTGGAAGTGCCGTTCGACAACGGCACCACCATATCGTGCCTGCTACACCTGCTGCCGGACCGCCGCAAGGCGCCGTGCGTGATTTACGTGCCGGGCATGGATCAATCCAAAGAAGTGTTCCCCAAGGCGGGCCACAATATTGCGCTGTCGCGCGGCTTCCACGTCATCGCCATCGACGGTCCCGGCCAGGGCAATTCGAATATGCAGAAAATCCGCTCCGTCGGTTTGAACTACGAGCGCGCGGGTGCGGCCGTCATTGACTATCTGCAAACCCGCAAGGAAATCGACAAGAAAAAAATCGCCATCTACGGCATCAGCATGGGCAGCTACTGGTGCCTGCGCTTGTCGAGCTACGATCATCGCGCGGCAGCCGTGGTGAGCTCGGTGGCGTGCTTCAACCCCAACAACACCATCTTCACCCAATCGTCGCCGCGCTTTAAGCAAATGTTCATGTACATGGCGGGCTACGACAACGAAGAAAAGTTCGACGAAGAAGTCGCCAAGCCCATGACTGTGCGCGGCTATCTCGGCAAGATCAAATGCCCTACGCTGCTGGTCACCGGCGAATTCGATCCGCTATGCCCGCTGGAAGACGCGGTCGAGGCCTTCGATGATTTGAAAGTGCCGAAGGAAATGTGGGTGATGGAAAACCAGTATCACCCGCTGTGGGGCCTGCAAAATCTCGGCGGCCTCGATTGCCACGAGTACGTGCTCGATTGGCTACAGGCCCTCTTCAGCAAAAAAATGACACCGAAGAAAAACGGACGCATCGCTTACGTCGCGGAAAACGGCGACGGGCCATGGGGCGACTGCGAGTGGACGCCGCCGATCAAGCGCGGGCAGGCTTATTTCTAAGTATTTGTTTTAAACGATAAAAATTCGCGGTCTTTGATGGCTTTTTTGTGCCAGCCAGGCGCGCTTACCCCCCATATGGGTGATGCACAAAATTCCGTATCTCAATTACACGCGAGTTCAAATTCGAAGTGCAACTCTGATTAATAGGTTGGGTGGGCGAGGTGCGATAGCATCCGAGCCCCTCGACCACCAAGTTAAAGTTGCCAAGAATGAA
>CAMDDY010000295.1 GCA_945893125.1 Bordetella parapertussis | reverse complement strand
CAAGCGCGCAGCAGCGCTGCTTCGTCAAACACGCCCACCATGCGCACAAACGCGACGGCCCGCAGGCCGCGCTCCGATGGCGCGCCCACCACCTGACACTGCGCGACACCCGCGCAACTCAGCAACATCGCCTCGATTTCTGCGGGACTCACCATGAATCCCGATAGTTTGAGCACATCGCCAATACGCGCTTCATGCACAAAGCTGCCGTCGGCGCGTATGTAGCCGCAGTCACCCGTGCGCACATAACCGTCCTCGGTTATGGCGCGGGCCGTCGCGACGGCATCGCCAAAATAAGCGTGCATGCGGCTGGGCGCACGCACCTGGATTTCGCCTTTTTCGCCATGCGCCAACAGGCGCCCGGTTTCAATGTCCGCGACACGCACGCGCGCATCGCTCGACAGCGGAAATCCGCCCGCCTCCAGCCAGCGTTCGGGAACGCCGTCAGGCCGCTGCCGCGAAAATCGCGCCTGCAATTCGCTCGATCCGTAAATCGAACGCACGGGCATTCCCAACTTAGCGGCCCGTGCATGGACGCCCGCGATGCCGGAACCGCAATTGACCCACTGCAAGCTTGATACATCGTCGTGATCGTTCATGGCATCCAGCCAGCGCCGAATGATTTCGTGATTGGCGTGACTGTGCGTGACCCGGTGCCGGCGTATCTGGTCAAGACTACTGCGTGCCTCAAACGCCGGCGCAAGCACACACGGCGCACCCGCGGCAATCGCCGCAAGCGGCATGCCGAAACCGGAAACACCGCACAGCGGCGTCACCACCGTGATCACCGATCCCGGCGCGCCGTAACCCAGCGCGCGCGTGGTGTCCAGCGCATGTTGTGTGATCGAACGTTGCGTGTGCAACACGAGCTTCGGCTTGCTCGTGGTGCCCGAGGTGGTAAACATCACGCAGCCGTCGTCCGCGCTGCCGGCGGCGGGCGTGGCAGGTGATGCAGCGCGATCCTGCGCCAGCGCGCGGCTGGCGATCACGGGCAAACCACACACCGTTTGCGGCAACGCTTCGCCTTCACTGTAGGCGACGACATGCCGCAGATCGCGCACGCAGGCGGGCTCCACGCTCTGCAAAATCTCCGTGAAATCAATACCGCGAAATCCGGGCCAATACACCAGCATCCTTGCGCCGGAACGAGCGAGAATATCGCCCAATTCAGTGGACTTGAAGCGCGTATTCAACGCCACCACCGGCGCCCCGATACGCGCACACGCAAACAGCAGCGTGACCCACAGCGTTATATTCGGCAACCACAGTGCGACGCGATCGCCATTACCGATGCCGCGCGCCTGCAATCCGGCGGCCAGCGCGGTGCTTCGCGCCAGCAGCTGTACATAGGTAAGCCGCTGTGCGCCATGGATCAGCGCGGGTTCATGCGGGCGCGCGATGGCCGCTGCTTCAAGCAAGGCCCACAAGGCGTAATCCTTGGCGGCAACAGACGACACAATAGCGTTTGTGATGTCGGGCATATCCTGGAACAGAACGCCCTACTCTTCGCGGATGCCGGCGCTGCGTATCACTTTGCCGACGAGCGCCATGTCCTTCGCGATATTGTCGGCAAATTCCTTCGGCGTGCCGGCTACCACGTCAACGCCGGAATTGCTCAGCCTTTCCTTCGCCTCCGGCTTCAGCAGCGCGTTACGGATTTCAACATTGATCTGCTCGACGATGGCTTTCGGCGCGCGCGACGGCGCGAACACGCCGGAAAACGTCACGGCTTCGTAGCCGGGCAAGCCGGATGCGGCGACCGTCGGCAGGTCGGGAAACGCAGAAGTCGGTTTGGCGGTTGTGACGGCAAGGCCGCGCAACTTGCCCGATTTGATATGCGGCGCCACCGACGAGGCAACCGCGAACATCATTTGCACTTGTCCGCCGAGCAAATCGTTCAGGGCCGTGCCGGTGCCCTTGTAGGGCACGCGCACGATGTTCACGCCCGCCATGTACTTGAACAACTCCGCGGAAATGTGCGTGGCGGTGCCGAGCGCGGCTGAACCGTAATTGAGCTTACCCGGCGCGGCTTTTGCAAGCGCGATCAACTCCTGCACGGATTTCGCCGGCACGCCGGGAAAGACCGCCAGGATCGCCGGCGTGCTGATGGCCTGAATCACCGGCACAAAATCCTTTTGCGTGTCGTACGGCACGTCTTTGCGTATCATCGGCAATAACCATAAGGTGCTGCCGTAGTAGAGCAAGGTGTATCCATCGGCCGGCGCGCGCGCCACGATGTCGCCCGCCACCACGCCGCCGCCGCGGTTGTCGACCACCACGGCTTTTCCCCATGCGGCGTTCAATCCCTGGCCGATGATGCGCGCGACGATATCGCTGCCGCCGCCCGCTTCGGCGGTTACGATACGAATCGGTTTGACGGGAAACGTCTGCGCGGGCGCGCGGGCGGCGACGATAAGCGTCAGCATCATCACGATGGCTGCGAATCTCACACCCTTGAATTGCGCCGTTTTACGCATGGCAGTCCGTTACTTTTCCTGTATTCCCGCTTCGCGGATGACTTTGCCCATACGAGCGACCTCGGCCTTGATCTCGGCCGTCAGTTCGTCGCGGGTGCTGCCCACGGGTTCGGCGCCGATACTTGCGAAGCGATCACGGGTATCCGGCCTCAGTAATATCCGCGCAATTTCCTGCTGCAGACGGGCAACAATCGCGTCGGGGGTCCTGGCCGGCGCAAAAATACCGTGAAACGATACGGCTTCAAAACCCGGAAGTCCGGCCTCTGCAATCGTGGGCAACTCAGGATAAGCGGGCATCCGCGTGGCGGTGGTAACGCCCAACGGTCGGACACGTCCGGCCTGGATGTGAGGCCGGGCCGGGGCTGCGGTTGCGAACATCAGTTGCACCTCTCCACTCACCAGCGCATTGAGCGCGGAAGGGCTTCCCCGGTAAGAGATGCGCACGATGTTGATTTTCGCCATGGAATTAAAAAGCTCCCCGGCAAGATGGTTAATGGTGCCCGGCGCCGCCGTGCTGAAATTCATCTGGCCAGGACGCGCGCGCGCCAGCGCTATCAATTCCTTGACCGATTTGATCGGCAGCGACGGATGCACTACCAGCATATTGCCCGCCCGCCCCGCAAGCGTCACTGGCGTAAAATCTTTTTGCGCATCGTAAGGCACTTGCTTACGCATCAGCGGCAGCAACCACAACGTATTGCCGTAGAGCAGCAACGTATAGCCATCCGGCGCGGATCGTGCCACCACGTCTCCCGCCACCACGCCGCCGCCGCGATTTTCCACAATCACCTGCTGTCCGAATGCGCTGGTCAGCCCCACCGCGAGCAGACGCGCAATAAAGTCACCGCCGCCCCCCGCCTCGGAGGCGACGATGCGCACGCTCTTCGATGGGAAGTCCTGAGCATTCGCCGGATTGCCGCTTATTAGCACCGCCGCAAGTCCGGTTGTCAGCAGTTGAATTACGAATTTCATTCTTCGCGCAGGCCCGCGCTGGCAACGACGCCCCGGATGCGGGTTACTTCGCTCTGTATGGTTGCAACCAGCGCCTCCGGCGTGCTGCCCACCGATTCCACACCGGTGGCGGCCAGCCGGTCGCGTACTTCCGGCGATTGAAAAATACGCGCGGTTTCCTGGTTCAGCCGGGAGACGATGGCAGGCGCCGTGCCTGCCGGCGTAAACAAACCGAACAGAGAATACATCTCATATCCCGGCAAGCCCGCGCTGGCCACCGTGGGAAGATTGGGAAACAAGGGTGACGGCTGCAGTGACGTGACCGCGAGCGCCCTTACTTTGCCCGACTGAACCAGCGGCATGATGCCGGCGCCCAGCATGAACAGGACATCCACCTGCCCGCTCATCACCGAAGTAAACGCCGACGCCGCGCCGCGATACGCGACACGAACGATATTAACCTTCGCCATGTGCTTGAACAGCTCAGCGGCAATATGATTGCTGGTGCCGAGTGCCGCAGAGGCATAGTTGAGCTGGCCGGGACGCGCGCGCGCTACCGCGATCAGTTCCTTGACGTTTTTTGCGGGTACGGACGGATGAACCAGCAACATCGCAGGCGCGCGCGAGATAAGCGTCACCGGCAAAAAATCGCGATGCGGGTCGTACGGCACCTGTTTGCGCATCAGCGGCAGCAGCCACAGCGTGTTGCCATACAGAAGCACGGTGTAGCCATCGGGCGCCGACCGCGCAACGACATCGCCGGCGATCACCCCACCCACCCGATTGTCGATCACGACCTGCTGACCCCACGAGGACGCAAGTCCCTGCGCGAGTATGCGCGCCACAAAATCGCCCGCACCGCCGGCCTCGGATGCGACGATACGCACTATCTTGGACGGATACTGCTGCGCATGCGCGGCAGCGGGCGCGAACGAAAGTCCGAGTGTGGCAGAGATTGCTGTCAACCCGCGCATGCTCATGCGCAACGCGCAGTCGCTCATTTGCCGTAGCGACCGTACACCCGGCTCACGTTCGTTTGAAATATCTTCTCGCGGTCGGCAGCCGGCACCCAATCGAGCGCGTCGATATAACGCTTGGTATCGTCGTAGTTGTACCCGGTCTCCGGATTCACGCCTCTCACTGCGCCGAAAATCTCTTGTGCAAACAGGATATTGTCGGCGGGTATGACCTTGAGCAGCAGTTCGATGCCCGGCTTGTGATAAACGCAGGTATCGAAGAACACATTATTCAGCAGCAGTTCCTTCAACGGCGGGCGTTTCATGTCCTGCGCGAGGCCCTGGTAACGGCCCCAGTGGTACGGCACCGCGCCGCCGCCGTGGGGGATGATGAACTTCAACGTCGGAAAATCCTTGAACAGGTCCGAGGTCAGAAACTGCATAAACGCCGTGGTATCGCCGTTGATGTAGTGCGCGCCGGTGTGGTGAAAGTTCGGGTTGCACGAGCCGCTCACATGCACCATCGCGGGCACGTTCAACTCCACCATTTTTTCGTATAGCGGATACCACTGCCTGTCCGTCAGCGGCGGATCGGTCCAATAGCCGCCCGACGGATCCGGATTGAGATTGCAGCCGATAAATCCGTATTCCTTGATGCACCGCTCCAACTCGGCAATACAATTGGCAGGCGCGACACCGGGTGACTGCGGCAACTGACAAACGCCGGCGAACTTGTCCGGGTACATCCCGCACACGCGATGAATCAGCTCATTGCAGATGGCCGACCAGGTTTCGCTGGTGTTGCGGTTGCCGATGTGGTGCCCCATCTGCCCGGCGATCGGCGAAAAGATGGTGAAATCGACACCACGGTCGCGCATGGATTTCAACTGCGCGGTTTCCAGACTCTCGCGAATCTCGTCGTCACTGATGACGGGCGGCGCCTTGGGTGAGAGCGCCGAGTCCTTCAACGCATCAATTTGGCGCTGCCGCCAATCCTTCAGTGGCTTCGGAGCCGTGGTGTAGTGCCCGTGGCAATCGATAATCATGTTTATGCTTCCCGATCAGTCCAGCGCGCGCGTGGTGTCGTTAAACAAATCATCGGCCTTGAGCGGCTTCGGAATAATGCGCTGCTGCCAGGCGTACTCGGCCGCGATGTCGAAATCGCGCTTCACTGCCGCATAACCAATCGGCCGTTTGTCGATGCCATCCTTCGGCAGCGCTTCATTCGCGGCAGCCTTGCTTTCTTTCATCAGCCGGTAAATCTCGCGAACCGCTCCCGGGTTCGCCTTTGCGAACGCGGCGCCGACTACCACGATGTGATTGACCATCAGCGCGTTATTCTTTTTGTTCCAGGCGATGCCGGCGGCTGCCGGATCAGGCACGAGGGTCTTGAAGTTCGGATTTTGATCGGCGGCAAGCACGGCAGCATCCACTTCGCCGTCGAGCAGCATTTGCGCGAGCTTCTTGCCTTTATCGGCGCGCCGCACATTGGACGGCTCCTTGTACTCCGGCACATGCCCGTCGCCCTGCGCAACGAAATTGACCTTGGACAGATCCACGCCGAAGTCGTTTTGCAGGATGCCGCGCACCCACGTGGGGGTGGTCTGCGAGTAGGTGCGCATGCCGATCGTCTTGCCGTGCAAGTCTTCCGGCTTCAACACACCGCGGTCAGCGTTATAGGCGATCTGACCGTGCTGGAAACGCCCATGCAACGCCACCGGCAGCGCGATAAGCGGATAGCCGTAACCGATGGCCTGCAACACCGTCATCAATGCAAGCTCGCCGAAATCGAACTCCCCTTTCACCACGCGCTTGAAGTGGTCGTGGGGCACTTCGCCCTCGGCAAACTTCAAGAAATTAAACTCAACGCCGTTGGCCTTCAGCTTGCCTTGTTTCAAGGCGAGCGTGTTGGGGTAATCCCCCAGCATGGCGTTGATTTTTACAGTGGCTGAACTCATGGTGTTTTCTCCGGCGGATTCAAGTCTGAAGTGCAACCGCGTTATGATGCGAGTGTAGCTTCTTCCAGAAGACTTCGTGGGGTGTTTTGAAGCCGAGGCATTTTCTGGGGCGATGGTTGAGGTAGTGCATGGCGGCAGAGATGTCTTTTTTGGTGATT
>CAMDDY010000294.1 GCA_945893125.1 Bordetella parapertussis | reverse complement strand
ATTGGTGTCGGCGGATTGATACTGGTGTTTCGGCTGGGACCCATGCCGTATGAGGTGGCGGCGAACAGCATCAAGCTGTTTATGAGCCAAGTGGCGCCGCGGTTTCGGCGCAAGGCGGTGATAGCGGCGTGACGCGTGAGACCGGAGGTACACTGCTTCTCCTTGACCTCATGGAACTGGAATCGGCCAGATACCGCCGATCTTGGTAACGTTTGAAACGCGCCCCTGGTGGCCATAAAACCGCGTGTTGTGCGGCATCCGTTAATCGCCTAGCATCGGCCTTGGAAAGGCTGCTGGTGCGTGCGCAGCGCGCTATCTATGTTCCGCTGGCGTAACCCGGTGCGGCTTTCTAAACGGTCGTGTCCCAAATAACTGTGCTCAACAATGAGGGAGCAGCGGAATGAGCGAGAAAACAACCGCAGAACAATGGAGCAGTGCGGCCGATGGTTGGGCGCGCTGGGCTGCTGTCCGTGACGCATTGGTGCCCGCGACGGAGAAGATGCTCGATATCGCTGCTATAGTGCCGGGAAGCCGGGTGCTGGATATTGGGTGCGGTTCCGGTGAACAGACAATCATGGCAGCAAAGCGCGTTGGCGAAACAGGGCATGTGCTCGCGACCGACATCGCCGCGCCTATGATTGCGGACACGACGAAGAACGTAGCGGCTGCCGGGGTCCGCAATGTCTCGACCCGAGTATGTTCGGCCGACGCGCTGGCGGAAAGTAGTGAGAAGTTTGATGCGGCGATTAGCCGGTTCGTACTAATGCTGATCCCCGATCCTGTTGCCACCGCGCGAGCCGTATTCGCCGTGTTACGCCCAGGCGGAACGTTTGCCGCGATGGTCCATGGTGACCCTGAGAAAAACCCTTTCAACGCCCTATCCACCGATATCCTTGCGCGCCATGGCGGCAAGACAATCAATGTGAATAAGCCCGGGTTCTTCGCACTAGCCGATCATGCACGGCTCGGAAGCGTGCTGCGTAACGCGGGCTTTGCCGATGTCGCAGTAAGCAGTATGCCCATCGTCCGCCGACTGGACAATACGGCGGCCGCGGTGGCGATGATTCGCGAGAGTTGGGCCTTCTGTCAGGCGCTGGTTGCGGACCTTCCGCCGACTGCACAGGTTACAGCATGGGCCGAGGTCGAACAGGCGCTGACACGCTTTCAGAGCGCGGATGGCTTCGTCATCCCCGGGGAAATCAACCTGGTGGTTGGGCGTAAGCCAGCGGATTAAATTCCACCCACTGTGTCATACGCGCTGCCGATGTTGGTTCGCAGTTGGCCGTCGCCCCGGTGATAAATGCGATGTTTGTAAATTTTTGTGCATGTGCGCCATTGGAAAACCTCCGTGACCGCTTGGGGTCGAACCAAGCGAGCGTAGATTGGACTGACAAGCCCAACCTCTCCGGCGGGGCACACACAATCGTTGGGGTTCGCTACGCTCACCGCCAACCTACGGTTTGCCCTGCGATTCGCAAATCCTGAGCCCCGCTATGCGACGCACAGGTGACCACACCTGCCGCAACAGTAAGTGACGCGCATCACGGAAACCGCTAGCATTCACGCAATCCTTTCCACCCTGAATTTCACCGCGTGTGCCGCTGACGCGCTGTTACCGCACCACCACCGCTCGCCCGAAAAAAATCTTCACCCCATGAACCGCAACCTCTGGCTGATGGCCGCCGCACAAGGCCTGTTTCTCACCAACAATGTGTTGTTCGTTGCCGTCAACGGGCTGGTGGGTCTGTCGCTGGCGTCGCATGGCTGGATGGCGACGCTGCCGATATTGGGCTACGTGGTCGGCGGTGCGCTGTCCACCGGGCCGGTGGCGGCGGCGCAAGCACGCTGGGGGCGCAAGGTGTCTTTTCAGATCGGGTTGGCGGTGGCGTTTTTCTCGGCGCTGCTGGCAACCTATGCGGTGCTGGATAAAAATTTCTGGCTGCTGGTAACGGCCACGGTCATTGCCGGCTACTACAGCGCCAACGGCCAGTTGTACCGTTTTGCGGCGGCTGAACTCGCCAAACTCGAATACCGCGAGCGCGCGGTGTCGATGGTACTCGCGGGCGGCATCATTGGCGGGGTGATCGCACCCAACCTAGCGAAATGGACACAGCATTTGGGCGCCACGCCTTTTGCCGGCGCGTATGCCACGCTGGCGGTGATCGCGTTGATCGCGATGGCGGTGATTTCGATGGTGACCTTTCCGCCCGTCGTGCCACGCAAACCGGGTGCGGCCAGCGGTCGCCCGCTGTCGGTCATCATGCGCCAGCCGGTGTTTATCGTCAGCACGGCGGCGGCGGCGCTGGGTTATGGCGTGATGAACATCACCATGGCGGCCTCCCCCATCGCCATGCAGATATGCGGCCACCCGTTCAGCGATGCGGCGCTGGTGCTCGAATGGCACGTGATCGGCATGTTCGCGCCGGGGTTTATCACCGGGCATTTGATCCGGCGATTTGGTGCCGTTGCCGTCCTGTCTGCCGGAGTGATGCTTAATCTGCTGTGTATTGTCATTGCACTGTCGGGCGTTGAGGTGATGAATTTTCTGATTGCCATGTTCCTCGTGGGCGTGGGCTGGAATTTTCTGTTCACCGCAGGCACCGCGCTGTCGCTCAAGGCCTATGAGCCGGAAGAAAAAGACAAGGCGCAGGGCGCAATCAATTTTTGCATCTTCGCGGTGATGATGATTTCGTCGTTCTCATCCGGCGCGTTGGTCACCACGCAGGGCTGGGCATTGCTAAATTACATTTCGCTGATACCCGTTTCTCTAACCGGGATAGCCGTGCTTTGGTATGTGATGCAGGGGCGGTCACGGCAATCTGCGTAGCCGCGCTCACTCAGCCCCCCGCTTTGACGCCCGCACCTGCCATCAGCCACGTAATATTTAAGTATATGTTTTTAAACACTATTTTTTATACCTTGGATCAGCGCAATCACCTGCGGAATCGCCACCAGCGCGCGTCCCTGCACTTGCTCGATGCTCAAACCACCGAGCGGATGCGCGATCATCACCAACGGCAAATCCGGCGTACCAAACACGCGCGCCTGATTTTTGCCGAGCGCCTTGAACGGCTCGGAACAAATCACTGCCGTGGTCAAACCGCGCTTCGCCAGCTCGGTCATGTCGTGGACACTCCACGACGTGCAGGCCCCTCAATCGGCCATCGCGCTGATGACGACATCCGCCTCGCGCGCGAGTTGATCGAGTATCTCCGGGGGTGCTGCCATCGACACATAGGGCTTGCGCGCAAACGCGACGGAGGCCAGCGGCACCTGCGCACGCACGCCTTCGACGATCATCTTCAACAGATGATCGGCATTGCCTTTACTGTTGTCGAGCACACCGAGGCGGATGCCTTGTTTGCTGATGCTGCGTTGCGTGACTTTTGACGCCGACGATTGCGCGGGCGCGGGCGCCGCAGGTATGACGAGTCGGATGGTTTGATTCATGGGATTCCCTTGTTGCTGTCAAACAACCGCGACTCTGACACGCCTGCGCCTGCCTAACATCATCGCAAAATTGCCGCCGCCCAGCGGGCGGCGAAATCGTGTACATTGAATTTTCGTATCGATTGTGCCTTTGACCCTACGGGTAACTGCTGCCCATGACAGATTCCGCGCCCATCAGACTCGCAGCCGATGTCGGCGGCACCTTCACCGACGTGGCGGCGTTTAATGAGACCACCGGTGAATTGCAACTCGGCAAGACGCTGACCACGCCGCAGCACCTCGCATCCGGCATCGGGCATGGCGTTGCCCGTGCCGGCGCCGATTTTCGGGCGACGCGGCTTTTCCTCCACGGCACCACGGTCGCCATCAACACCATCCTCGAGCGCAGCGGCGCGCGCTGCGCGTTGTTGACGACACAGGGCTTTCGCGACATCTACGAGATCGGCCGCGTCAATCGGCCGGAATCCTACAACCTGTTCTTCAAGCGGCATGTGCCGCTGATCGAGCGCGATCTGCGCTTCGAAATCAGCGAGCGCATCGACGCGCAAGGCGCGGTGCTGATCAAGCTGGACGAAGCGCAGGTGCGCAGCGTGGCCACCGCCGCAGTGGCGCAGGGCGTGGAGGCAATCGCGATCCTGTTTTTGCACTCGTACCGCAACCCGGCGCATGAGTTGCGCGTAAAGGAGATCATCGAGCAGGAATTTCCGCAACTCTTCGTCACCGCCTCGCACGAGCTGAGTCAGGAATACCGCGAGTTCGAGCGCACCTCGACCGCAGCCGCCAACGCCTATGTGGGGCCGCGCGTGCGCCGCTATCTCACCGAGATGGAAACGCACCTTGACGCCGAGGGCTTCAGCGGCGAATTTCTCATCGTGCAATCGACCGGCGGATTGTTCGATGCCGCTGACGCGCGGCATTCGTGCATACGCATGCTGGAGTCGGGCCCGGCGGCCGGCGTCATCGGCGCCAAGGCGCTGTGCGACCGCATCGGCATGCGCGATGCCATTGCCTTCGACATGGGCGGCACCACCGCCAAGGCCGGCGTCATTTACAACGGCGACGTCCTGATGACCGGCAGCTCGCTGATCGGCGGCTATGCCACCGGCCTGCCGATCCAGATGCCGATGATCGATATTCAGGAAGTTGGCACCGGCGGCGGCAGCATCGCGCGCGTCGAACTGGGCAACGCGCTGCGTGTTGGTCCGCAAAGCGCCGGTGCGCAGCCCGGTCCGGTGTGCTACGGACTCGGCGGCAGCGAGCCCACCATCACCGACGCCAACCTCGTGCTCGGTCGGCTGGGCGCGGATCGATTTCTCGGCGGCGAAATGCCGCTCGATATCGAGGCCGCGCGGCGCGCCCTGAGTGAAAAGATTGCAGCGCCCCTCGGCATGGATGTGGTCGAGGCGGCCGAAGGCATCCTGCGTATCGCCACCACGCAGATGGCGCATGTGGTGCGCTGGGTGACCACCGAGCGCGGCCTCGATGCCGCGGATTTCGCGCTCGTCGCTTATGGCGGCGCGGGACCGCTGCACGCGGCAATGGTGGCGCGCGAACTGCGGATCGGCACGGTGGTGATCCCGCGAGCGCCGGGGCATTTCTCCGCCTGCGGCATGCTGGTGGCCGACTTGCGCCGCGACTTTGTCAGCACCTGGTTTACGCCGCTCGCCGATGCCTCGTTCGCGGACATGGAAGCACTGTACTCTGACATGGAAGCGCGGGGCCGCACCACCGTCACACGCGGCCAAGGTACGCTTAGCACGCATAGCGACGCCACGGTACGGCGCGCCGCCGATATGCGTTATGTCGGACAGGAACACGCGGTCACCGTTGATCTGCCGCTGCAACTTTTCCAGACCCAGGATCGTGACGGCATCAAGCGCCGCTTCGACGCCGTGCATCAAACGCGCTACGGCTTTTCAGTGGCGCACGAAAAGGCCGAGATTGTCAGTCTGCGCAGCGCGATTACCGGCGAGATGCGCAAGCCCCGCTTCGAGCACATTGCGCACGGCGGGCTGCAGCCGCCGCCCGAGGCGTTGCGCGGCACGCGTGCCGTCTATTTCGCGGGCGCGGGTTTCACCGATACGCCGGCTTACCAACGCAGCGCACTTAAGGCGGGCAACCGCATCGCCGGCCCGGCACTGATCGAAGAGCATGCCTCGACCACGGTAATGCATCCGGGCGATACCCTCGATGTTGATGCCTTCGGCGACCTGATCATTGACATCAACAGGAGTTGACCCAACACTGTTCGATTAACCCCCGTTCGCCCTGAGCTTGTCGAAGGGTCTTGCCATGCCACAGGGCTTCGACAGGCTCAGCCCGAACGGATTATTAAATTAAGCGAACGGTATTGGGAGCTGGCCATGAATACCACGACACAGACACCATTGAAAACTGCTTTGATGCGCCCTGTTTTTTGCTACCATAGCTCCGCCGACATGACTCTTCACGGGTACCAACATGCAAACAGCGGAACTCATTGCTTTACCTTTGGCGGAACGGCTTCAAGCGATGGAAGCTCTGTGGGAATCGCTTTGCCGCGATGCGCCTGATGGTATGCTGGCGCCCGCATGGCATGCAGACGTGCTGGCCGCGCGCGCGAAAGCGCTGGATAGTGGCGCAGACCCCACAAGCGCGTGGGCTGATGTGAAGCAACGCATTAACGCGAAGACAAACACGTAACGCGTAGTCGCCTGATGCAAATCCGGCTCACGCGCTCGGCCGAAGAAGATTTGGTACGCGGGGTGGAATTCTATGAAGCGCAGCAGCACTCACTCGGGACCTACTTCCTGGATAGCCTGTATGCCGACATTGACTCATTAATTCTCTATGCAGGCATCCACGCCAAGCCTACGGGCCGGTTTCATCGCGCGCTATCAAAACGGTTCCCGTTTGCCATCTATTACGACGCGAGTTCAAATTCGAAGTGCAACTCTGATTAATAGGTTGGGTGGGCGAGGTGCGATAGCATCCGAGCCCCTCGACCACCAAGTTAAAGTTGCCAAGAATGAACTACACACACCTCACCCAAGACGAACGGTATCAGATTGCGATC
>CAMDDY010000293.1 GCA_945893125.1 Bordetella parapertussis | reverse complement strand
ACACCGAGTGCGATCCCGGCCCGCCGGCGACGATGATACTGATGTCGTCGGCCTTTTCAGAAATCGGCACCATGGTCTCCGGCCCGATCTCACCCAGTTCCGCGCGGCGGCCCGTGGCCATGCGCTCGAACTCGCTGCCCTTGGAGCGGCCCGCGCGAATTTTTGACAACTCCCACAGCCGGCGTTTCACCTCGGCCTTGCTCCACCCCTCGCGATGAAACAGCCCCGCGTGCTGCGGCGACAGCAACACAAACGGCGCGCCGCCGTAGATGTAATCACTGCTTGCCGGGTACTGCATGGTGTCGGCGATCATCGCAAGCACTTCTTCGGCGTGTTTCGCCGTCATGTTCATACTCCAGGTGCCGAGCGCGCCAACTACCGTGACGGTATTCGCATCGCGTGCAAAGCCGCGCTCCTCATGCAGCGGCTCCCACGGACTGGCATCCTCGTTTTCCGCGCAGCAGAAAGTGTATTTCGCCGGCTGGCCCTGCGTGGCCTTGTCCATCTCGCCGGGCAGCGCGCCGCCGATATTGAGCAGCATCAACCGCAGCGCGCGGCCCAGCGTGGCGTTCGCCCACGTGCCCGGCCCTAGACAACCCGCGCCGCTGTTGACCTCCAGCCACTTCGCGATCGGCCCGTTCACGATCAGCCACACCGCCGACGGATTGGTGGTGGACTGGATCGCCTGCAAATGAAATTGCGACGTGCCCACCGCCTCGGCGGCGGCGATCAACACCGGCAGATACTCCGGATAACAACCCGCCATCACGCCCTGTATTGCAATGTATTCGACGGTGGCCGCGCCCATGCCCGGCGCAATGGTCGCCACCACCTCGTCCAGTGCACGATTCGTGTGCCGCAACATACGCGCCACCGCCTCCGGCGTGGGTGGCGCGATAATCAGGCCGTCGCCCCAGCGCTTTTTGATATAAAACTTGTTGAGTTCGTCCAGATCGGCGGGCGCTTCAATCAGCTTTGCACGCGGCGCTGCCATAGCCACCGCCGCCGTTGTTGAATCCGTGGGCGCCGCTTCGCACAGCAACCGCGCAATGTCATCGGCGCACTTCGCGGCAATCTCTTTCAACTCCGCGCGCGAGCGCGTGCCGAACGGATGCGGAATCAACGCCATCGGCAAATCCGGCGAGCCTAATGCCTTTTGCTGCGCGCGACCCAGCCCGACAAAACTCTGCGACACCACCGTCAGCGCGACTCTGCCGCGCTTCGCAGCTTCAACACTGTCGTGGATACTCCACGACGTGCAGGAGCCTCAATCGCCCGAGCCGGTGATAATCGCGTCAGTCTGCGCGACAAGCTCATTCATCGCCGCTTCGGACAACCCTTGCGACGCGCTGCGCTTACGCTGCTTGACCACGGCCTTCACGCCGTGCTTTTCGATCAGCAGTTGCGACAGGTCTTCGACCAGCAGATTGAAATTCGGCTTGGAGTTATCGATGAAACCGATGGTTTTGCCCGCGAGTTTATCGAGCGACTGGCGGGATTTTTGCGGTTGGGTTAGGCAGGGGGCTACGGGTTCGTAGACACGAATGGTGCTGGACATGAGTACTCCTAACGGGGTTTGCGTTCTTGATGACGGTAAATTTTAACGCGAATGCGCGGCGCGGCGATTGCGGTCTTTCGCTTATTGCTGGATTATCTGGTCGGGCTTTGCGCCAAGGCCGGCATTCCTGTCGGATTAAAACTGGCGGCGTGAGGGCCTGAAGAATCGCTATTCTCGGTGACCGCTGAAATCCAAGGTTTATTCGAGCGTCAGGCTTCGGGCACTAGTTTTTTCCGGCACGATTCAGGTACCGACTCACTATGATTCATCACTATCTCACGACTTAATCATTAACAGGCCCTGAGGCTTCCCGCACTACTCAGACACGGTTTGCATATTGAACAATTCAACAGCATACGTCGACAGCGCATTTTTTGAGGCAATTGCACCGATCTCAAGGTCGCCACACCATGAGGCCACGTATGGAAAACCAGATGCTTTCAAGCGTGCCACCAGTGACTTTTGAGTAAAGCCGGTCTTGTGCGCGAAAAACGCATTTCCGGATCGCTCAATTTCAACACGATAGCCATAAATCACGTCGACCACATGAATCGGACCCGCTGCTGAAACATAAAGCATGTCATCAATGTCCATCTGGCCACTTACCACGCGCCTCATCAGTTCCCCCATATCGGGAACGCGGATATAGACAAAACCGTCCTCCTTCAATACATGACGAAATCCCGACAACACTTTTGCAACTTCATGACTGTAGTAGTGTTCAAGATTGTGTGAGCAATAAACTGAATCGTAATACCCCTCGACTAAGCGGGTCAGCTCGCGTGCATCGCACACAATATCTGGATTGCCCCTGGCATCGATATCCAGTAATTCGTGTCGCCAACCGTGATATTCAGGTGGGATCGCTATGTCCTTGCTGTTACCGCCGACGTTGAGGACTTTTCTCTGGGGCGCAATGGTCTGCTCCAAGCCACTCGAAATCGCCTGCTCACTGGGTGCGTCGCCCTCGAGAGGCGAATGCTTTTCCCGGAAAATATTCTTCAACTGATTAATCAACATCTCGTAACGCTCCTTCGCTGAATGACAAAACACCTGAGCTCAAGTACAGGAGCGCAGTAAAGGAAAGGTCGAAGTCTATGTTACGTGGTTTCTGCGTTTTTTTCTGAAATCAATGCACGACTTACATAGCACACCAAAGCCCTACACCCGCCCGAAATCACTCTCATAAAGCGCACTCAGCCGAGCCAGCACATCCACCGGCAGCGGCCCCATCGCCGCGGCTTGCAGCGCTTCATCGACATGATGTAGTTCCGCGCTGCCGATGATGGCGCACGACACATCGGGATTCGACAGCACAAAGCGCAGCGCGACCTGCGCGCGCGTGCCGTGGCCTTGGCCAATCGCGTCGAACACCGCTTTCGCCTTGCGCTGTTCTTCGGCGAGGGTGGTGTCGGCGGTCAGCATGCTCTCGCGCCCGGTGCGTTCATCCGTGGCGATGATGCCGGCGGCAAAAATGCGTATCGCCATCACCGCGACGCCATTCGATTTGCAGGCGTCAATAATGCCGCCGAGGTTTTGCCCGGTCCAGGCTTTGGGCATGGCGCGCCCGGCGCTGGGATTCAACAGGTTGTAATAGACCTGCGCGGAATCGAAGCGCTTGCTGCGGATCACCTCGCACACGCATGCCGCTTCGCCGAGCGCGGTGATCCCCCGGTATCTAATCAACCCTTTCTCGCGCAGCCGATCCAGCCCATCGGCGACGCCGTTCTTGCCGAGGATTTGCTCTACCGTCATCACCCGGCCACCCGGCTTGGCGCCGATGCGATTGTGAAGTTGCAGCACATCGACGGATGTACGCTTCAAGCGCGCGAGGCTGGCCATCAGCCGCTCCTCGATCTGCGCCGGAATGTCCTTTAGATTTTCGACATCCAGTTGAAACTTGGTCGATAGGTAAGGCGTTTGTCCCGATTCCGGCAGCAGCCAGCCGAGCGACTCTTCCGACTTGCCGTTGCCGTACGCAGCCGCCGTATCCACCCAGTTGATGCCGCCAGCGAATGCGCGGCGGATCGCCTCGCGCTTGGTGGCGTCGTCCTTGTAAACGAGGATGCCGCCGACCGCGCCTGCGCCGAAAATGATTTCCGACACCTGAATGCCGGTGCTGCCGAATGTGCGGTGTTTCATGTTGCCTTTGCCGTGGACGCTTAGGGGGATTACAAAAAATACAATAAAAACAAATACTTATATCAAACCACCGACTAATCAATACGAGCGCCCGAGAGCTTCACGACCTGCCGGTACTTTTCGTATTCCGACTTCATCAGCTTGGCAAATTCTTCCGGCGTCGAATACATCGGATCAAGCACCTGCGCGGATAGCTTCGCCGCCACGTCGGGATCAGCCACCGCCTTTTTAAGCTCGGCGTTGAGCTTATCGACGATCGGCTTCGGCGTGCCCGCGGGTACGAACGTGCCGAACCAACCGACGAATTCAAATCCTTTGAGGGTTTCCGCAATGGCGGGAATCTCCGGGAACTGCGTGGTGCGTTGCGGCGATGACACCGCAAGCGGCCGCAAGCGGCCGGACTTGAGGTAAGGGTAAACTTCAGCCACCGGCGTGAGTATCGAATGAATTTCGCCGCCGATCATCGCCAGCACCGCCGGCGCGCCGCCCTTGAACGGCACATGCGTCATTTTC
Source organism: Bordetella parapertussis (assembly GCA_945893125.1). Lineage (GTDB taxonomy): Bacteria > Pseudomonadota > Gammaproteobacteria > Burkholderiales > SG8-41 > UBA5216. The sequence goes on along the minus strand of CAMDDY010000293.1, from coordinate 2,293 downwards.
GCACCGGCGACATTGGCGAACGTGCTCATCGAAAGATGCTGGGAGGCGCCGACACCCGCCGAGCCATAGAGCATTTCACCGGGCCGCGCTTTCGCCAAGGCAATGAACTCTTTCGTCGAATGCGCGGGCAACGCGGGATGTACCGCCAGCATGCTCATCAGCCGCGTTACCGGTGTGATGCCGATAAAATCCTTCAGCGAGTCATACGGCAGCTTTAGGTAGAGGTGCGCATTGGCGACCAGCGTTTGCGAATACACCATGATGGTATAGCCGTCGGGCGGACTCTTCGCCACGACGTCAGCGCCTATCGTGCCGCCCGCGCCGGCGCGATTATCGATGGGAAATTGCTGGTTGAGTTGCTCACTCATTTTTTGAAACACGAAGCGCGCGACCACATCCGTTGCGCCACCCGGCGGAAACACCACCACCACCCGTACCGGCTTCGCGGGGTACGGCTGCGGCTGCGACCACGCCGTGCCACTGGTGAAGATAATGAACCCAATGAATGCACCCACCCATCGAATCGTTTTCATGCCGTTCCCCCTCGTCGTAGTTCCAGCCGTACTCGGTTAAGGAATTTCACACACCTTGGTTCACGAACCGGCAATGTAGTCCCGGCCCGGTGACGGGTCAATCGCGGGCGCTATTCAGAGGCATCGCAACCTGCTCCACTGTCGCCCCCGTCTCCCGCGCCGCCCGGCCCCACTTCGCCAGCGCCGCGCGATGACCGCGCCCCTTTGACGATTTCAATTTTTATGCAATCACTCACACGTTCGCGGCCGTTTACTCCGGCTTGATGTTGCCGGCCTTGACGACTTTCGACCACATGGCAATCTCACGCGCGATGCGGCGCGAAAATTCTTCGGGCGTGGCGTGCGCGGGTTCGAGATCGTAGGTTCGCAAACGCTTCGGCACGTCAGGCAGTTTGAGGATGCGTGCGATTTCCTGATTCAGCAGCGCGATGATTGGCCTGGGCGTGCGCTCGGGCGCCCCCAGGCCATACCAGAAAATCGCCGAATAACCGGGTACGGTTTCCGCTATCGTCGGCAGATCGGGCATCTCGGATGAACGCTGCTCGCCGGTGGCTGCCAGCAGGCGCAGCTTGCCCGCACTGGCATGCGGCAGGAGTCCGGCGCCGGGGGCGATGTAGAACTGAATCTGCCCGCCGAGCAAATCCGCGATGGCCGCGCCGATACCCTTGTAGGGCACATGAACGAGGTTGGTGTGGGTCATCTGCCGGAAGAGTTCTGTTGCCAGATGCGTGGAAGTGCCGATTCCGCCCGACCCATAATTCAGCACACCGGGTTTCGCGCGCGCCAGTTCGATGAATTCCCTGATGCTGCCCGCCTTCACCGACGGGTGCATCGCAAGAAACATCGGGCCCGCGGCAATCAAGCCGATGGGGGCGATGGCTTTGAGCGGATCGTAAGGCAATTTGTAGAGCGCCGCGCTGCCCGCAAACGCCGATGACATCATGATGATAGTGTAGCCGTCCGGATTTGCGCGCGTGGTGATGGTGACGCCCAGCGTGGTCCCCGCGCCCGGACGGTTATCGACCACAAACTGTTCGCCGAACTTTTCGGTCAGCCGCGCGGCGACCATGCGCGCAACAATATCCACGCTGCCGCCGGGCGCGAGCGGCACTATGATGCGCACCGGTTTCTCGGGCCACTTTCCGGTTTGCGCCTGCGCAACAGAAACAGCAGCAAGCGCCAGCAATAACGCTACGGTGTTATGTCTCACCCGTGATCCTCCTTCAGCGTCAGAAACTTGGCTGCATTCGTTGTGTGAGCCTGCTCGCCGGTTACGCCTATCGTGCGCTCACCTCGCAAAGCGCGTCAAGCGCCGATGCGCATGCCGTCGCGGGCGACGCCGGCGATTTTGCACCGGCTGAGGCGCAATGCGACAATAGGCGCGACAAAAAACCCGCCCGCCGCCGCTTGACATGCGCCGGGCCTGTAACCTGGAGTATGCAATATGGAAACGCGGGAATTGGGCATCGCGGTCGTAGGCTCCGGCAGAATCGGTTCGTTGCGGGCGCAAATGGCCGCATCGCATCCTGCGGTCAACTTCCTGGCCGTCTCCGATCTAAGCGCCGATCGGGCTGCCGCCCTCGCCGAAAAAACCGGCGCCGATTTTTCATCGAGCGACAACCTGGCGGTCATCTCGCACCCGCGCGTCAACGCGGTGATTGTGTCAACCAGCGAGCACGAACACCTCGAACCGGTCATGCAGGCGCTCGAACTGGGCAAGCCGGTACTGGTCGAAAAGCCGATTGCGTTAACGCTTGCCG
>CAMDDY010000292.1 GCA_945893125.1 Bordetella parapertussis | reverse complement strand
CCCTACAATGACGTTGCGGATTAGATTCGCGGGATACAATTCGCGGCAGTATTTACCGTTGAAGGTGCGCACATGAGCGAGCTCTCCAGTTGGCGCGAGGAAATGCAGGCTGCGTACCTCTATCGCGTGGTTTCGCAAGTCGAAGCCGGCACGCCGCGCGCATCGTTGTTTACGGAACTCGCGGGCGAGGCTGAAAAACAAGCCGCGATTTGGGCCACGCTCGCGGTGAAGGCGGGGCATGCCGCGCCCTCGGGTTACCTGCCGGACACCCGCACACGCGTGGTGGCCGCGCTGGTGCGGCGCTTCGGCGCGCGGCCCATGCGCACGGTGCTGTCGGCGATGAAAGTGCGCGGCATGTCGCTGTATACGCATTCGATGCACGGCCATGCGTCGCAGGAACCGGGCAGTGAAATGGGCAAGCGCCATCGCGGCATGGGCAGCGGCGGCAATCTGCGCGCGGCGGTGTTCGGCGTGAATGACGGATTGATCTCCAATGCCAGTTTGATCATGGGCATCGCGGGCGCCACCGCAAACAACGGACTGATTTTGCTTTCTGGCGCGGCGGGGTTGATTGCCGGCGCGTTTTCCATGGCGGCGGGCGAGTATGTGTCGGTGCGTTCGCAGCGCGAGATGTTCGAATATCAAATCGGCCTCGAAAAAGAAGAGCTCGATCACTACCCCGAAGAGGAAGCCGAAGAACTCGCGCTGATTTACCAGGCGCGCGGTCTGCCGCGCGAGGACGCGGTGCGGCTGGCCACGCAACTCACCGCAGACCCGGCACGCGCGCTCGACACATTGGCGCGCGAAGAGCTGGGACTGAACCCGGATGACCTCGGCTCGCCGTGGGGCGCGGCGCTGTTTTCGTTTTCGGCGTTCGCCATCGGTGCGTCGATTCCGCTGCTGCCGTTTTTCTTCGCCAGCGGCGCGCAAAGTATGGTGATCGCCATTACGCTGACGGCACTGGCGCTGTTCGGCGTGGGCGCGACACTGTCGCTGTTTACCGGGCGCAACGCGGGGTGGAGCGGCGCGCGCATGCTCGCCATCGGCGTTGCGGCGGGTGCGGTGACTTATCTGATCGGAAAAGGACTCGGCGTGACTCTCGCGTAACGCGAGGAAGTGCTTAGTTTTGAATGTTGAGTTTCGATTTTTGCGTGCTGCACACGCAGCCTGAGTAACTAAACACTAAACACTCCACATTCAGCGCTACTCAGCACTGCTCCCAAGGCAGCCCATCATGCCGCCAGCCGGTTTTCTCATTGCGGTGATGGTTTTCGTCGAGTTCGCCTTCAAAGCCGTGCAGCACGTTGTACACCTGCGTAAAACCGGTTTCTTCCAGCGCGTGGCCGGCGTCGAGCGAACGATTGCCGCTGCGGCAGATCAGCACGATCGGGCGATCCACGCTCGCGGCTTTTTTCACGTGCGCCACAAACTGCGGATTCACTTCCCAGTTGGGGCCATCGTTCCACGCCACGTGAATGGCGCCCGTCGGATGACCCACAAACAAATACTCCATCTCGCTGCGGCAATCGATAAAAATCGCATTGGGATTTGATTTTAGAAACGTGTAGGTTTCCTTGGGTTCGAGGTGTTTCATCGTGGCGGCCTGCGGGTGTGAGAGTGGAAGTGTATTAATTATAGTCGGTCTGCGTTGAAGTCAATCAGCGCATGATAAAATTGTGCTTTCTTAACAAGAACTTGCGGCATCGCCGCTGCGTCCGGCCCATCCATGATCTCATCACGCTTTACCGCCATCGAATCAGCGCTCCGGCAACGCATCCTCGTGCTCGACGGCGCGATGGGCACCATGATCCAGCGCTACACGCTGGGCGAAAAAGATTATTGCGGTACGCGCTTCGCGGATTTCGCGCACGATGTCAAAGGCAACAACGAGTTGCTGGTGTTGACGCAGCCGCACGTCATCCAGGAAATCCACGAGCAGTATCTCGCGGCAGGTTCGGACATTATCGAGACCAATACCTTCGGCGCGCAGCGCATCGCGCAAGCCGATTACCACATGGAATCGCTGGCGTACGAAATGAACGTCGCGGCGGCGCGATTAGCCAAAGCCGCGTGCGCGAAATATTCGACACCCGCCGCGCCACGCTTTGCCGCCGGCGCGTTCGGCCCCACGCCAAAAACCGCCTCGATCTCGCCCGATGTCAACGACGCGGGCGCGCGCAACGTCACCTTTGATGAATTGGTGGCGGCGTATCTTGAACAGGCGCGCGCACTGCACGAAGGCGGCGTGGATTTGTTTCTGGTCGAGACGATATTCGATACCCTCAATGCCAAGGCGGCATTGTTCGCCATCGACCAGTTTTTCGAGGAAAGCGGCGAGCGTTATCCGCTGATGATTTCCGGCACGGTGACTGATGCCTCGGGGCGTATTTTGTCCGGGCAAACGGTGGAGGCGTTCTGGAATTCGGTGCGCCATGCCAAGCCGATCACCATCGGCTTGAACTGCGCGTTGGGCGCTTCACTAATGCGCCCGTACATCGCCGAGCTATCAAAAATTTGCGATGCGGCGATTTGCGTGTATCCGAACGCGGGCTTGCCCAATCCGATGAGCGACACCGGTTTTGATGAAACGCCGTCGATTACCTCCGGGCTGCTGAAGGAATTCGCCGAGGCGGGGTTTGTGAACATTGCGGGCGGCTGCTGCGGCACCACGCCGGATCACATACACGCCATTGCACAGGCGGTGAAAGTGCTGCCGCCGCGTGTAGCGCCGCAGGGCGATCACAAATTGCGCCTGTCGGGGCTGGAACCGGCCAACATCGACGAGACTTCGCTGTTTGTCAACGTCGGTGAACGCACCAACGTCACCGGCTCCAAAGCCTTTGCGCGGCTGATTCTCAATGAGCAATACGACGAGGCGCTGGCGGTGGCGCGCCAGCAGGTGGAAAACGGCGCGCAGATTATCGACATCAACATGGACGAAGCGATGCTCGATTCCAAGGCGGCGATGGCGCGCTTTTTGAATCTGCTGGCGGGCGAACCGGATATTTCGCGCGTGCCGGTGATGATCGACTCGTCGAAATGGGAGGTAATCGAAGCGGGTTTGAAGTGCGTGCAGGGCAAGCCGGTGGTCAACTCGATCAGCATGAAAGAGGGCGAAACCGAGTTCCTGCGCCAAGCGCGGCTGTGCAAGCGCTACGGCGCGGCGGTAATCGTGATGGCCTTTGACGAACAGGGTCAGGCCGATACCTTCAAGCGTAAAACCGAAATTTGCAAGCGCGCCTACGACCTGCTGACGCAAAAAGTCGGCTTCCCGCCGGAAGACATCATTTTCGACCCGAATATTTTTGCCATCGCCACCGGCATCGAGGAACACAATAACTACGCGGTGGATTTCATCGAAGCCACGCGCTGGATACGCCAGAATCTGCCACACGCCAAGGTCAGCGGCGGCGTGTCGAACGTGAGCTTTTCGTTTCGCGGAAATGATCCCGCGCGCGAAGCGATCCACACCGTGTTTTTGTATCACGCGATCAAAGCGGGCATGACCATGGGCATCGTCAACGCCGGCATGGTGGGCGTGTATGACGATCTTGCACCAGAGCTGCGCGAGTGTGTCGAAGACGTGGTGCTGAACCGCCGCCCAGAGAACCCAAATGAGGCGACAGAGCGCCTAATCGAATTCGCCGGCACGCTCAAAGCCGGCGCCGCGAAAGAGGAGCAAACGCTGGAATGGCGCCAGGCGGCGGTAGAAAAGCGCCTGTCTCACGCGCTGGTGCATGGTATTACCCAGTGGATCGTCGAAGACACCGAAGAAGCGCGCGCCAAGGTCGCGGCGGATGGCGGGCGCCCGATACACGTGATCGAAGGCCCGTTGATGGACGGCATGAATATTGTCGGCGATCTCTTTGGCGCGGGCAAAATGTTCCTGCCGCAGGTGGTGAAATCCGCGCGGGTGATGAAGCAGGCGGTGGCGCACCTGATTCCGTTTATCGAGGAAGAAAAGGCGCGCCTTTCCAGCGAGTCGGGTGAGGCGTCCAAGCCCAAAGGCAAGATTGTCATCGCCACGGTGAAGGGCGACGTACACGACATCGGCAAAAATATCGTCGCGGTGGTGCTTCAGTGCAACAACTACGAAGTCGTCAACATGGGCGTGATGGTGCCGTGCCAGAAAGTGCTGGACACGGCGATTGCTGAAAAAGTGGACATTATCGGCTTGTCGGGGCTGATCACGCCCTCGCTCGAAGAAATGGCCAACGTGGCGCGCGAAATGCAGCGGCAGGGCTTCACGCTGCCGCTGCTGATCGGGGGTGCTACCACCTCGCGCACGCATACCGCGGTGAAAATCGCACCGGGCTACACCAACGGTCCGACGGTGTGGGTGCCCGATGCCTCGCGCAGCGTCACCGTGTGCAGCAGCCTGCTGGCCGAGGACGAAGTCGTCCGCCGCAAGTATCTGCAGGGGCTGGACACCGACTACAAGATAATCCGCGCGCAGCACGCCGGCAAAAAAGGCCCGGAGCTGATCCCGCTGGCGGAAGCGCGCGCCAATCGCTTCAAGACCGACTGGAAAAAACACGCGCCTGTGGCGCCCGCTTTCCCCGGCATGAAGCTGTTACGTAACTACGATCTGGCGGGAATTGCCGAGCACATCGACTGGAGTCCGTTCTTCCAGACTTGGGATCTGGCCGGGTCGTATCCGAAGATACTCGACGATGAGGTGGTCGGCGTGGAAGCTAAGAAAGTATTCGCCGACGCCAAGGCGATGCTGAAAAAAATCATCGACGGCAAGTGGTTGCAGGCGCACGGCGTGCTGGGCTTGTTTGCCGCCAATAGCGTCAACGAAGGCGAAGACATCGAGATTTACGGCGATGAAAGTCGTGAAAACCCCGTGATGACCTGGCACAACCTGCGCCAGCAGAATCGCAAGCCCACCGGCAACCCGAATCTGTGCCTCGGTGATTTCGTCGCGCCGAAAGACAGCGATGTTAAAGATTACATCGCCGCGTTTGCGGTCACCGCCGGCTACGGTATCGAGAAAAAACTCGCCGAGTTCGAGAAAAATCACGACGACTACAGCAGCATCATGTTGAAAGCGCTCGCCGACCGGCTGGCCGAAGCGTTTGCCGAGTTGCTGCACAAGCGCGTGCGGCGCGAGTTCTGGAGCTACGCCAAAGAAGAGTCACTCGATAACGAGGCGCTGATCGCGGAAAAATATCGCGGCATACGCCCCGCGCCGGGCTACCCCGCGTGCCCGGATCACAGCGAAAAGGCGGCGCTGTTTGAATTGCTTGACGCCAAACGCGCGGGCATCACGCTCACCGAAAATTTTGCCATGTGGCCGGCGTCGTCGGTGAGTGGCTTTCATCTCGCGCACGCGCAGTCGCAGTATTTCGCGGTGGGCAAAATCGGCAAAGATCAGGTCGAAGACTACGCGCGGCGCAAGGCCATGCCGCTGGACGAAGCCGAGCGCTGGCTGGCGCCGGTGCTGGGGTATGAGCGCTAACGCATTATTCAGCGACACCGAACGCGCGCAATTTAACCGCGACGGCTACGCCATTGTGCGCGGCCTTGCACCCGCCGCCACGGTAACGCGCATGCGCGAGGTGGCGTTACTACACCTTGCCGAAGCACGGCTGCCGGTGGAGTATGAAACCGACACGCAGTACCCCGGCGCGCCCGCGTCGCTTGATGCGCCGGGCGGACGCACCGTGCGCCGCTTGTTGCAGGCAGTGGCGCGCGATGCGATGTTTCGTGAATGGGCGGTCTCGCCGCCGCTCGCGGCGCGCCTCACGCAATTGCTCGGCCCGCGCGTGGCGCTGTCGCAAGCGCATCACAATTGCATCATGACCAAGAACCCCGCGTACAGCAGTGTCACGCACTGGCACCGCGATATCCGCTACTGGTCATTCGACAAATCGGAGCTGGTGTCGGTGTGGCTCGCGCTGGGCGAAGAGCGGGTGCAAAATGGTTGCCTGCTGCTGTTGCCCGGATCGCATCAAATGGCGTTTGCTCCCGATCAACTCGACGCGGTGCAGTTTCTGCGTACCGATCGCGACGACAACCGTGCGGTTCTGCAAACGCAAATCGCCGCCGAACTGCATGCCGGAGACGTGCTGTTTTTTCACTGCCGTTTGTTTCATGCCGCCGGTCACAACCAAACCGCGGACACCAAATTGTCGGTGGTGCATACCTATCACGCGGCAGACAACCACCCGCTGCCGGGAACACGTTCGGCGGCGCTGCCGGACATGCCGCTCTCAGTTAAACTTGAATAAGTATTTGTTATTAAACCGTTATTTTTAATGTAAGGAACGCGGGTTGCAGGCGACCAAGGCAGGCGTAGCATGAAAATAAATTCAGGTGGATTACCCGATTTTCGGTTTCATTCAATCAACTACTCTTGGAGAAATCTATGACACATCTACGCAACGCGAGTTCAAATTCGAAGTGCAACTCTGATTAATAGGTTGGGTGGGCGAGGTGCGATAGCATCCGAGCCCCTCGACCACCAAGTTAAAGTTGCCAAGAATGAACTACACACACCTCA
>CAMDDY010000291.1 GCA_945893125.1 Bordetella parapertussis | reverse complement strand
GATACCGTTCGTCTTGGGTGAGGTGTGTGTAGTTCATTCTTGGCAACTTTAACTTGGTGGTCGAGGGGCTCGGATGCTATCGCACCTCGCCCACCCAACCTATTAATCAGAGTTGCACTTCGAATTTGAACTCGCGTTAGCATATCATTGCCGCAGCGTAATGATATACATCAATCGCGGCGCATTGTTACCTGCGCCAGCCGCGCATCGCTGCTATTACACGCGGGACAAAAATGTCCGCGCAATCGGCATGACACATGCACAGAGTACAATTCCACCCCCAAGCCGCATCACAACAACGCAAATAAAATGAAACCCATCACCAAAGCAGTCTTCCCGGTAGCCGGCATGGGCACGCGCTTTCTACCCGCGACCAAGGCCAGCCCCAAGGAGATGATGCCGATAGTCGACAAACCGCTGATCCAGTTTGCGGTTGAAGAGGCGGTGGCGGCCGGCATGACCGATCTGATTTTTATCACGGGCCGCAATAAGCGCGCGATCGAAGATCACTTCGATAAGGCCTACGAACTCGAGAACGAGCTCGAAATTCGCGGCAGAAAAGCCATGCTGGACGCCGTGCGCAATATTCTGCCCAAACACGTCAACTGCGTCTATATCCGCCAAACGGAAGCGCTCGGGCTCGGCCACGCCGTGCTGTGCGCAAAACCCGCCGTCGGCGACGAACCATTTGCAGTATTGCTGGCCGATGATTTGATCGTCGCCGAACGCGCGGTGACGCAGCAAATGGTCGATATCCACAAACGCTACAATAGCGCGGTGCTGGGGGTGCAAGAGGTGCCGCGCGGTGACACCGGCAGCTACGGCATCGTCGCCACGCGGCCGCTGGCGGATCGGCTGGAGGCTATCGACGCCATTGTCGAAAAACCCAAGCCCGAGGCAGCGCCCTCAACCCTTGCGGTGGTGGGTCGCTACATTCTGCCGCCGCGCATTTTTCATCACCTTGAACAGGTGCGGCCCGGCGCCGGCGGCGAGATTCAACTCACCGATGCGATAGCCGCGCTGCTCGCCGAGCAGCAAGTGTTGGCCTATCGTTATGAGGGCACGCGTTATGACTGCGGCTCCAAATTAGGCTATCTGCAAGCCACGCTGGAAATCGGCCAAGCGCATGCGGAAGTCGGCAATGATTTCAGGAAATATCTGGAATCATTTGGCTACCGGCGCGGCCAGTAATGCCCATGAACGAATCACCATTCGATAAAATTCTCGCCCGCGTGGTCGCCGTCAAACCCGGCGAAACGCGCGCGTTGCTGTGGTCGTTTGCGTATTTCTTTTGTTTGCTCGCGGGCTACTACGTGCTGCGCCCAGTGCGCGACGAAATGGGGCTGGCCGGCGGCATCAAGAATCTGCCGTGGATGTTTACCGCCACGTTTTTTGTCATGCTGGCGGTGGTGCCGCTCTACGGCGCGCTGGTCGCGCGCGTGCCGCGCCAGCGTTTCATTCCGCTGGTGTATCACTTCTTTGTCGCCAACATCCTGCTGTTCTGGGCGTTGCTGACCTTTCTGCCCAAGGGCGACGCGCTGGCATTCACCGCGCAGGCGTATTTTGTGTGGATCAGCGTGTTCAATCTGTTCGCCGTGTCGGTGTTCTGGTCGTTCATGGCCGATCTATACGGCTCCGAACAAGGCAAACGCCTGTTTGGCTTCATTGCCGCGGGCGGCTCGGCGGGCGCGTTGCTTGGCCCTACCATCGTGACTTTTCTTGCGGTACCCATAGGCCGCGCCAATTTGCTGATCATCGCCGCGCTGTTGCTGGAGTGCGCGGTGTTTTGCGCCATGCGGCTGGAGAGCGCCGCTGCTGACATCACGGCAGGCCGCGAAGCCGCCAAACCCGCCGACGCCTTGGGCGGCAGTTGGATCGCCGGCATCGTGATGATTGCCCGCTCGCGCTATCTCGCGGGCATCGCGCTGTGGGTGGCGCTGCTGTCGCTTGCGGGCACGTTTTTATATCTGCAACAAGCCAATATTGTGTCGAGCCTGTCGGATGACCCGAACAAGCGCACCGCCATCTTTGCGCAAATCGATCTCGCGGTGGGCCTGCTCACCATCGCGGTGCAGTTTCTCGCCACCGGCAAAATTATCAAACGCTTTGGCGCGGGGCCTGCCGCAGCGTTTTTGCCTTTGGTGTTCGCCATCGGGTTTATCGCGCTGTGGGCCACGCCGATGCTGTGGGTCATCATGGCGTTTCAGGCGGCGCAGCGCGCGGCGAATTTCGCCATCTCCAATCCCGCGCGCGAAATATTATTCACCGTGGTCGATCGCGAAGAAAAATACAAAGCCAAAAACGTCATCGACAACGTGGTGTTTCGCGGCAGCGACGTAGCGTTCAGTTGGCTGTTCACTTTCCTGCGCGGCACGGGCATGGAACTCGGCGCGATATCATTGGCCACGGTACCGGTGACCGCTGCATGGCTGGGCCTCGCACTGGCGCTGGGGCGCATGCAGGAACAGCGCGCCGCAGCCGCAGTGCCGTCTGGCGAGAATAAAACATAACTATATGTTTTTATTAACTATTTTAAGATAACATCATCATGAAAAAAACCCAGACTTACGCCCGCCGCGACATTCTGACCCTGGGCGCCGGTCTGGCGGCGACCGCAGCCATGCCGTTGTACGCGCAAAACGCCGCCGCCAAACCTCTACTCACGCGCAAGATTCCGCGCACCGGCGAAGCCATGCCCGTAATTGGCATGGGCACCCAGTTCGTACTCGATATCGGCAACGACACTGATAAACGCGCGAGCCGCATCGCCGTCATCCGCACGTTGCTCGATGCCGGTGCGCGCTGCATCGACACCGCGCCGTCCTACGGTCCGGCGGAAGCCACCCTCGGCGACCTGCTTGCGGAAATGAAGACCCGTGACCGGACGTTTATCTCCACCAAGTTCCGCGCGCCCGGACGCGAAGGCGCCATCGCGGAAATGAAAGAATCGCTGCGCCGGTTGCGCACCGACAAGGTCGAGCTGATGCTAAGACACAACATCGGCTTCGTGCCGCAAGCCGAAGCCGCCGAACATCTCGCCGTGCTGCGCGAGTGGAAGGCGCAAGGCCTCTGCCGCTACATCGGCGTGACGCACTCCCAGGATCAGGACAAAGCCAACCCCCGCCTGATCGAGATGCTGCAAAAAGAAAAACTCGACTTTATCCAGGTCAGCTATTCGCTTGCCGAGCGCAGCGTTGAGGACAAGCTTCTCGCGGTCGCCGCCGACACCGGCACCGCGTTGATGTGCAACCTGCCCTTCGCCCGCGCCGCCTTGTTCAAGGCCGTGGCCGGCAAGCCGGTGCCCGAGTGGGCAGCAGAATTTGACGCACCGACCTGGGGCCAGTTCTTTTTGAAATACATGCTGGCCCGCGAAGAAGTCAATCTCGTGATTCCCGGCACCGACCGCGTGGAACACATGCGCGACAATCTCGACGCCGCGCGCACGCGCTTGCCGAATGCGACGCAACGCAAGCGCATGGTGGAGTTTATCGGGACGGTTTAAAGTCGGACCGTGAAAAAAATCCTGAAATGGATCGGAATCGTGCTGATTGCAATCGTGGTGATACCGATTGCAGTCCTGATCCTGATAAATTTCTTTGACGAGGATCTGGATCCCAAAGCCGCCGCGTACGGCGCGCCGCGCGCGGCGAGCGTGCCCGATGCCGAAAATGCGTACTTCGCCATGATTGCGATGAATGCAGCGGACGGCGCGGACGGCATCGCATATGCGCGAGCCTGGCATAACGAGGTCAAGGCTGCCGCCAACGAAAACCGCAAGGAAAATTTGCCGGAGCCCACGCGTGCAAAGCGTCCGGTATTGTGCGATTCGCGGCATACGGCTTGCCTGACCTTCATTCGCGACAAGCCGGATGAGATTGCTCAACAACTGGAAGCGTACAAGGAAGACCTCGTGCGCTACGAAACCCTGCTGGGATACCAGCGTTTTGAAGAGGTTGTTGATTTTCAGATGCGGGTCGAGTCGAGCCTCCCGTCTTACAGCGGATTGATGAACGCGCAGCGCGCCTATTTGCTACGTACTGGTCTTGACCTAGAGGCCGGAAAACTAGAAGTGGCCGTGGTTGCGCTTGAACGCGAGTTCGCGTTTCAGCGCCTGCTACTCGGCAATACGCGCTCCTTGCTTGGCAAGATGATCTGTGCAGCGTACTACTGGCGCGCGTTGCAGTTTGTGAATGAATTGACGGGCATGTACGCCGACGAACTCGCGCCCTATATGCAACGCGTGAGCCATCTGCTCAAACCGCTTGACCCGTCGGCATTGAGCACGGCAAACGCATTTGACTTGTATTTTGGATTCCTGAAGGATATCCGTGGCGCTCGCCGTATTGAGGGTGCCGAGCGTGCCCGGCACAGTGTCTGCGGTAGATACTGCAATCGTAATCTTCTGCGCACCCGCCATTTGCCATACGGCGAGCGTTGCCGGGACGTCGGTGTGAAACGTTGTGTATCGAGTTGACCCGGCAAAGAGAAAGAAAGCGCCCCCGACAAGAGTCAGTAAAAAAACCGTGGCAACCACGAAGTACGCCACGACCTTGAGAAGTTCGCTGATGGCGGACCATCGCTCGCGCCGGATTATCCTGAGTACCACGACCACCCCGAGCGCGCTGCCGACGATCGGGGCAAGGTAAAGCAGAATCATGGCACCTCCCCAAGAAGGGTTGACTATCATTCCGACAGCGATAGCGGCGCCAACGCCACATGCACCCGCGACAAGGATGTTGATACTTGTCCCCATCCAGCCGCGCTTGCGCACCAGACCCTCTATCAAACCGACTAGCGGACCACCGAAAATAATCAGGAAAATAAGTATCGGATCATACATAGGGCAGTGCTCCTAGAACGCGGGCAACGAGGCCGTCGTTGAAGCCGCTGGTGACGCAATGGTGCATCCAAGAACAATTCCTTCAATGAAAGATCGGAACGTCAACCTGCCGGTATGACTACGCTGACGTCATCGGTCTGATCCTGATGCCAGAGTTTCACATCCTCGGCATGCAACGCAAGAAAGTCACGCAGCCGTGCGAAGCGCCGGCGTGTCTGCCAGTTGAACAGCGAAATAACGACGGGCGCGATCAGCCACCGTAGTGCCGGCGGACCGACCTCCAGGGTGTAAGTGTAGATAAGCAGCGATTTATTCGGGCTGGTGGCTTGATGCCGCATGGAAGCCGCCCAGCGCGTAAATGGAAATGAGCGTCCCACCATCACCGCGGCCGCGACGCGGGGCCGGTCATAGGTGACGAATTGTGTGCGCATCGAAAGCCAGCTTAGCACGCCGGCGCCAACATTCTCGCTCACCGCCCCGACAAAGGGACATGGAGCGCCGCCCGCTACGCGGGTGACGCCTACCAGCGAGTCCCAGCGCGCGCGCCAGTGGTGGTAGTGAAACGCGTCGAATACAACCGCCGCGCTCGCCGGCATGGTGAATTCAAACCGTCTATGCGCCATCTTCGACCGGCTCATCCATGGAATCCGTGCCCCGAAATTGCCATATCAGAAGCAGATACCCACAAATCCGCGCATGCCGTCGCGCCAAACACACTCTTATCTTCGCTCATTCTGCGTACTCCGCTTGGCTACCACGGCCGGCCACGTGAAGCGCACTTGCACCCGCGCGGCATTTTGCAATATCGGTCGACTCATTGAAACCCCGAAACCGCTGTTGCCAGAATAGCGGGCTTGGAAGATAGTGTCTACGGCATCACCGCGCCGTCCTGACGGTAAGCTGTGCCACGCGACGCAAGTCCCCGATGCGTTGAGTTTCCGCCGAGAGCGCCGTGTGAGCTGACTCCCACTCGCGGTACGCGGCGACGAGCGGCGGGGGCATCGATTTGCCCTTGGCGAACTTGTCATCTCGCCAGTCCTTCTGGTCGTAGTAGCGGTACGCCTCTGCCGTCAACGCCACCAGCCGGTCCGAAGCTGCCACGTAGCGCGCTGACGCCTGGTCCAGCACGTCTTTGGCTGTGCGGCCTGCGAGAACGGCCTTGAGTGCATCGACTCCCTCGCCCGGCGTCGGGTAAAACACGCGCATGACGTCTCCGCCGGTTTCCCTGCCGGTGGGTCCGCGCTCAGGATCGAACTGTCGCGCGTAATAGCGCCAGCTCGTCCGGGCGGAGTGACTGACTGCATTGAGCGCGCTGACCGCCGCGTTGACGCGGCGCAACTCGTCCTCTTCAGCGGTCGACTGCGTGGTAGCGGATTTCTTCGCTGTTGCCGAGCCGGCGGAATCGCCGGAAGATCCCCTGTCGCAGCCAGGCAAGCAGGCCAGCAACATACCCGCTGTCATCGCCAATAGTGTTCGCCGCACGTCGCTCTGCGCCATCTTAACCTCCCATTGTGGTGGTAACAGACCGCCAGCACCGGCGATCCCGTGGAAAAGTATACGGGATGCCGAGCCACGGCATCGTGGTATAGAACATTTCAAGTGCGACACGAATTCGCTGGTTGAAGTTGTTCCCGCTTTACAGGAGGGAATCGCCCGTGTCCCCTCGGGTGAATCCAGACGTCTGAATAAA
>CAMDDY010000290.1 GCA_945893125.1 Bordetella parapertussis | reverse complement strand
TGGGATGCGTCACCTCACCCGGCACCCCCAGATCGGACGACAAATCGCTGCTGCCGATATGCAGCACGTCCACGCCGGGCACCGCTGCGATTTCCTCCACCTGTTCCAGCGCAGCGACACTTTCGATCATGATGATGAGCAGCGTGTTGTCGTTCAGTATTCTGCGCGCTTCCACCACCGGCACTGGCTGATAGCCGAAATGCGGGATACTCACGGTGCCTGAACGCCGGCCGAGCGGCGCATATTTACACGCCATGACCGCCGCGCGCGCGTCTTCCCCATTCGCGCAATCCGGCACCACGATGCCGAGCGCGCCCGAATCGAGCATGCGCAGCGCCAGTCCGTAATCTCTGTCCGGAATGCGTACCAGCGGCGTAATGCCCGCGCCCAGCGCAGCCACGCACATCTGTGACACCTCGTTTTCCGGCAGCGGACTGTGCTGCAAATCGAAATACAGGGCATCGAATCCGCAGGCGTTGGCGGCGAGTGCGATATCCACCGTGCGTGCATGTCGGATCATCAGCGCGAGGCCAAGATCACCACGCTTGAGGCGGTCGGCGAGCGGGTTATTGATAGTGGGCGTCATATCTTTCTTTCTGTCAGTTAAGGCGTGGATGGGGGATTTGAATCCGCAGGTTTCTTGCGTCCGAAAAATTTGGCAAAGAGCGCGCCGAAGCCCACCACGGCCAGCAGCCCGATCTTCCAGAACTTCAGCAGAAAAACACCGATGGCCGCGAGCAAACCGAGCTTTTTCGCCGCCACGCCCGCCACCAGCGCCGCCAGTCCGTACTCGGCTACCTTATCGGTGGAGGCATTAAAATCCGCGTAACGCTTGCCTTCGTTGAAATCCAGCGCGGCGAGCAACCCATGCGCCACCTGCTTGTCGCGTTCGATGCGCTTCAGCGACGTCACCAGGTTCAGGCTGATATAGCCCTCGCGGCCCAGCGCGTAAGTGTTGTAATTGATGCCGGCGTTCGCGGTGTCCGGCGCGCCTTTCGGCTTGGACGACAGCGACCACAGCAGCCGGTGCGTGGCCGCATCATAGGTCGGCGGCTGCACCCAGCCGATAATTTCTATTTCGCCGATGCCGCGCTGACGCCGCTCTTTGTTGGAGTCTTCCGTGCCCTCTTTCAGGCTGGCGAGCAACTCGTCGGCCTTCCAATCCTTGGCGTCGTCGTCCTTCACATAACCCGCCTTGATATTGCGCGCGACCACGAACCACTCTTCGCTGCCGAGCGACATGACCATCCCCAGCAAACCGTCGCCCGGGCGGTTGCCCATGACCTTGAGCAAACGCCCTGCTTCCGCCGTGGGAATGAAAGTGTGCCCCGCCGGAATTTTGATAACGGCTTGATCGGCAAGCTTGATTTCGGCGGGGCCTTGGGTCATTGCCGCCTCAGCGGCTTTATAGGCCGCAGCGGCTTCGGCCTTGGAGTCGACTGCGGCCGCGGGCGCCTGTGCCAGCGCCCCGCCACCACTCAGTGCCCCGGTAATACAAGCAAGCGCAATCCACCGTCCGGTAAAAACGTTCATGGCGCTCTCCCTGTCAGAACTGCGATTCCTCCAGCGCAAGCACGCTGCCGGCCCCACTCACCACCGTTTGTTTGCACGCCGCCGCCAGCGGCAGGATATGTTCGCAGTAAAAGCGCGCGGTTGCCAGCTTGGCATTGTAAAACGCGGCATCCGCGCCCGCTTCACCGCGTTTACGGTGCGCCACTTGCGCGGCGCGCGCCATCATCCAGCCGCCGCCCACGGTGCCGAACAATTTAAGATACGGCACGGCAACCGCATAAACCGCATTCGGATTTTTCTGGAAATTATCCACGATCCAGCGTGTGGCTTCTTCCAGCGCATCAATCTCGCCGGAGAGCGATTTGCCGACGTTCGCCAGTTCGCCGGATGACAAGGCCGCGGCCGTCTTGCGCATCTCGGCAATCACCGCCAGCGCGGTAGCACCCTTCTCATAGCCCACCTTGCGCCCGACCAGATCGTTCGCCTGGATGCCGGTGGTGCCCTCGTAAATGGTGGTGATGCGCGCATCACGCAAATATTGCGCGGCGCCGGTCTCCTCGACAAAGCCCATGCCGCCGTGTATCTGCACGCCGGTGGAAGCGATCTCCACGCACTGCTCGGTACACCACGCTTTCACCACCGGGATCAGTAAATCAATCAACGCCTGATTGCGCCGCTTTTCCGCCGCATCAGGATGATGCTTTGCCTTGTCGAGCGTTGCCGCCGCCAGATACGCCAGCGCGCGCATGGCTTCGATCTGCGATTTCATGCTCATCAGCATGCGCCGCACATCGGGGTGATGAATAATCGTCACACGGTCGCCACTGCGCTGCCCGACCTCCCGCCCCTGCACGCGGGTCTTCGCATATTCGAGTGCATGCTGATAGGCGCGCTCCGCCACCGCAACACCTTCGAGCCCCACGGCGAGGCGCGCGTGGTTCATCATGGTGAACATGTATTCCAGCCCGCGATTGGCTTCGCCCACCAGATAACCAACCGCACCGCCCGCATCGCCATACTGCATCACGCAAGTGGGGCTGGCATGGATGCCGAGCTTGTGTTCGATGGATACGCATTTCACATCGTTACGCGTGCCGGGGCTGCCGTCGGGTTTAAGCATAAATTTCGGCACCACAAATAGCGAAATACCTTTCACGCCTTCGGGCGCGTCCGGCAGGCGGGCCAGCACCAGATGCACGATGTTATCCACCATGTCGTGCTCGCCCCAGGTGATAAATATTTTGGTGCCGCTGATCTTATAATGGTCTCCTTCCGCTACGGCTTTGGCGCGTATCGCCGCCAGATCGGAGCCCGCCTGCGGCTCGGTCAAATTCATCGTGCCGCTCCACTCGCCGGCATTGAGCTTGGGCAGGTAACGCTGCGACAGCTCGGCGGAAGCATGATGCGCCAACGCCTCCATAACGCCGGAGGTCAACATCGGGCACAGGCAGAACGCCATATTGCTGCTGTTCCACATCTCCTGCACCGGATTGGAAACGATATGCGGCAAACCCTGCCCGCCGTATTCGGTCAGGCCACCGAGGCCGTTCCAACCGGCTTCGGTAAATTGTTGGTACGCGGCTTTAAATCCGGTGGGTGCTGTGACGATATGATTGGCAAGCTTCGCGCCCTCTTTGTCACCCACGCGGTTCAGCGGCTCCAGCACTTCCTGTGCGAATTTCGCCGCCTCGCCCAGCACGGCTTCGATTAACTCGGCATTGACTTCCTCGCAGCCCGGCAGCCTGGATACCGCGTCAAGGCCTGCCAGCTCGTTGATCACGAACAGCATGTCCTTCAGCGGCGCAACGTAGGACGACATGGCGGACTCCATGAAAGGTGGCGCGACCTGCAAAGATCACACCACTATGTTACCGCAAAGGGTGATGAATTTCGATGCAACCCCGTAGGGCGCAATCCTGCGCTTGCTATGTCACCGCAATGCCCGGGCCGCTTATTCGGCGCGTTGTATGCCTGCCTGCTGAATCACCTTGAGCCATTTTTCAAACTGCTCCGCATTGAGCTTGCCGAGTTCGGCAGGCGTTGACGTGCGCAGCTCGATGCCCTCGTGCGCCAAGCGCTGGCGCACATCCGGCACGGCAAAACGCTGCGTGAGTTCGCGATTCAGGCGGTTAATAATCTCAGGCGGCGTGCCCGCGGGCGCGACCACCGAATAGGTTTGCTCCACCTCAAAACCGCGCAGGCCGGATTCGTCGATGGTGGGAATATCCGGCGCGAGCGCACTACGCTGAATACTGGTGACGCCCAGTGAGCGAACGCGTTTTTCGCGCGCCTGCGGCAACGCCGTCAAAAAATTCGCGAACATCGAAAACGATTCGCCTTGCAGCAGCGACAGCATCGCAGGCGCGCCGCCCTTGAACGGCACATGCGTCATCTTAATCTTCGCCAGCGCCTGAAACAGTTCGCCGCCCAGGTGCGACGGACTGCCCTGCCCGGTGGACGCATACGTGATGCGTCCGTCAGAAGTGCGCGCCAACTGAATGAATTCGCGCACCGTTGCCGCAGGCAGCGACGGATGCGTAACGAACATATAAGCGGTGGTGCCGGCCAGCGACACCGGCGCGAAATCCTTGATCGGATCGTAGCGGCGCTGCTTGATCAACGCCGGCCCGGTGATGAGTGTCGCGGCACTGCCGAGCAGCAACGTGTGCCCATCCTTGGGCGCCCGCGCCACCATCTCGGCCGCAATCGCGCCACCCGCGCCGCCGCGGTTATCCACGAGAATCTGTTGCCCCAATACAGGAGCGAGCTTATCCGCAATCGCCCGCGCCACCGTATCCGTGCCGCCGCCGGGCGTGTTGGGCACGATCAGGCGAATGGGTTTGGAGGGGTAGGTTTGGGCGGCGGCTATCGTTGGTGCGGCAAGTAACAGCAGCATTGCACTGTTGCGAATGAATTTGAGAATGTGCTTTGTCATGCATCGTCTCCGTCACATGGTGTTGCCTTGTCCGCGTGGGCACAAAGGACGTGCCCACCTTTCTATGATTACTTCGGTCGCCGCCCGTAGGATGGGTGAAACCCATCACAAACGAAGCCGCGTTTGCGATGGGTTTCACCCATCCTACGGCTTGGTTCGCAGCGCCTATCCTCCAACAAAAAGGGCGCCACTCTTGCGAATCGCGCCCTTTTTTTGACTACAGCGGTGGCAATGAACACTTGCACCGCACCAAATTAACCCAACTCGGTCACCAACTCCGGCACCACCTTAAACAGATCATCCACGATCCAATAACTTGCGATCGAGAATATCGGCGCTTCGGCGTCTTTGTTGATGGCGACGATGACCTTGCTGTCTTTCATCCCCGCCAGATGCTGAATCGCGCCGGAAATACCGACCGCGATATACAACTCCGGTGCGACGATCTTGCCGGTTTGGCCGACTTGATAATCGTTCGGCACAAAGCCCGAATCCACCGCCGCGCGGGATGCGCCGACTGCCGC
This sequence comes from Bordetella parapertussis, assembly GCA_945893125.1. Classification (GTDB taxonomy): domain Bacteria; phylum Pseudomonadota; class Gammaproteobacteria; order Burkholderiales; family SG8-41; genus UBA5216. The sequence continues at coordinate 1,566 of CAMDDY010000290.1, read as the reverse complement.
ACCCAACTTGTCCGCCAGCGGTTCGAGGATTTTGAAGTTCTCCGCGCTGCCCATGCCGCGGCCGCCGGAGACGATGATGCGCGCCGCGGTCAGTTCGGGACGTGCCGACTTGGTGAGTTCCTGGCCGTTGAACTTCGACAGGCCCGCGTCCGCTACCGCAGCCAAAGTTTCCACGGCGGCAGAACCGGTTTCAGCGGCCGGATCAAACGCCGTGGCGCGCACGGTGATGACCTTGATCGCATCGCTCGATTGCACCGTCGCCATCACGTTACCCGCATAGGTCGGGCGCACAAACGTATCGGCCGACACCACGCTGCTGATGTCGGAGATTTGTTGCACGTCGAGCATCGCGGCGACGCGCGGCATGAAGTTTTTACCCATGCCGGTGGCGGGGGCTACGATGTGGCTGTAGTTTTTGGCGATGCTTAACACCAGTGCGGTGACGTTTTCCGCCAGTGCGCCTTCGTATTGCGGCGCATCGGTCACCAGCACTTTGGCGACACCCGCGACTTTGCCGGCAGCGGCGCCCGCTCCGGCGCATTGATGGCCAACGATCAGCACCGTCACATCGCCGCCCAGCTTTCCTGCGGCGGTAATCGTGTTGGTAGTGCCGGGTTTTAATTGCTTGCCGTCGTGTTCGGCGATGACCAGAACTGCCATTAGATTACCCTCGCTTCGGTCTTGAGTTTGTTGACGAGTTCTTTCGCGTCGGCGACTTTGACGCCGGCGCTACGCTTGGAAGGCTCTTCGACTTTCAGCGTTTTCAGACGGGGTTTCACATCGACACCCAAGGCATCGGGCTTGATGTTTTCCAGCACCTTTTTCTTCGCCTTCATGATGTTGGGCAGCGTGACATAACGCGGCTCATTCAGGCGCAGATCAGCGGTCACCACCGCAGGCAGATTGACGGTGAGCTTTTCCAGACCGCCGTCGATCTCACGCGTAATCTCGGCACTGTCGCCGTTGATCGTCACGTTCGAAATATGCGTCGCCTGCGGCCAGCCCAGCAACGCGGCAACCATCTGCCCGCACTGGTTGGAATCATCATCAATCGCCTGCTTGCCCATGATGACCAGGCGCGGCTGCTCTTTATCGATAATGGCTTTTAACAGTTTCGCCACCGCCAGCGGCTGCGCTTCTTCGGCCATTTCGACCAGAATGCCACGGTCAGCGCCCATCGCCATCGCGGTGCGGATGGTTTCCTGACATTGAATGGCGCCGATGGACACCACCACGATTTCAGTAACGATGCCCGCTTCTTTCATGCGCACGGCCTGCTCGACCGCGATTTCACAAAACGGATTGATCGTCATTTTGATATTGGCCGTCTCGACCCCGGTGCCGTCGGATTTGACGCGCACCTTCACATACGGGTCGATCACGCGCTTGGCCGTGACCAGAACTTTCATTGCAACTCCTTTGGAGGGACTGAGGGAAAACTGCCGGGATTGACTCTGCAACAGCGGCGTATTTTAGCGGAAACCGAGTGGGCGGGGAACCTCAGCGAGAAGGGAATTTACCATAACCATTTGATTTAGTTGAGTTATTTATAAAGTGGACTGATGT
>CAMDDY010000289.1 GCA_945893125.1 Bordetella parapertussis | reverse complement strand
TACAAAAAGTGGGTAAGCCGGTGAAATTGATCGTGGGGCAGGAATACAACCATCACGAAATCAAAGAGACGCTGGGCAATCCCTACGGTTTGCTCGGTCGCGCTGCGCTGGAGATGATGGGTATCACGTTATGAGCATGACCGCCGTAGAAAAGGTGCTCGCCAAAAAAAGCGGCAAAGCCTCGGTGCGCCCCGGCGATGTGGTGTTCCCCGACCCCGACTACGTGATGATTCACGACGGCGTGGTGATGGGTGCGAAGCGCGAGCTTGATTCGCTGGGCATCAATCGCCTTGCCGCGCCCGATAAAGTGATGATGGTCAGCGATCACGACGTGATCTACGGCAGCGCGCGAGCAGCGGAGCGAGGCGCGTTCAATCGCCGCGCCGCCAAACAATGGGGCGTGAAAAACTTTTACGACGTGGGGCGCGGCGGGCACGGCCATATTTTCCCCATGGAGTCGGGCCTGCTGCTGCCCGGCATGTTTTATTTCGACAACGACCGCCACGCCACCAACGCCGGCGCCATCGGCGCATTTGGGTTTCGCATCGGCGCGGAAATCAGCCGTGTGCTCGCCACCGGCACCAACTGGGTGCAAGTGCCCAAGTCGGTCAAGCTCACCCTCAAGGGCCGCTTGAAACCCGGCGTCTACGCGCGCGATATCGGCTTTCATCTGGCGATGCTCATCAAACAGAAAATCTTCGACGTGGACATCGATTACAAGGTGCTCGAATACGCAGGCGATCTCGATCAGTTCAGCCTAGCCGCGCGCGCGGCGCTGTGTTCCAGTCCCACCGAGATACAGGCGTACGGCGTGTTTTTGCCGCCGTCGGAAGCAATTCTCGCCCATGCTCGCGCGAAAGCACAGCGCCCGTTCACCCCGGTGTACGCCGACGCCGACGCGCATTACGAAGCCGAATTCACACTCGATGTATCGCGGCTCGAACCGCAAATTGCACTGCCGGGCGGCGTGCAAAACGCGGTGAATCTTTCCGAGGCCGCCGGCACGCCGGTAGATCACGCGTTTATCGGCTCCTGCGGCTCCGGCATGTGGGACGATCTGGTGCAGGTCGCGACGGTGTTAAAAGGACGGCGCATCGCCAACACGGTGCGCCTGTTTATCGCGCCCGGCACCGAGGAATCCACCAAACGCCTGTCGCGCGAAGGCTTGATGCAGGTGTTCATCGAAGCGGGCGCGATCATGCTGCCCGCCGGTTGCGGCCCGTGCAACGACGCGGTGATCGGCCCGCTGCATAGCGGCGAAGTGTCGATCTCCACCGCCACCAACAACCCCGCCGGACGTTTTGGCGCGCGCGACGCGAAACTGTATCTCGGCAGCCCCGCGACGGTGGCCGCCTCCGCCGTCGCCGGTAAGATCACCGATCCGCGCGAATTCATGATGATGGAGACCGCGCTATGAATGACGCGGATTGGGTACTCAAAGGCCGCTGCTACAAACTCGGCCACGACGTGCCGCATCCCGGCGGCGTGGTGCCCAACCGCATTATCATTGGGCGGCACTTCGACCCGGCCGACATTATTCCGCACTTGTTCGAGGAAACCGATCCCGGCTTTCACACGCGCTGCAAACCGGGTGACATCATCGTCGCCGGACGCAATTTCGGCATGGGGCCGAAGATGAACGGCTACATCGCGATGCAAGCGCTGGGCCTCGGCCTCGTATGCGAGTCGATGCCGTTTCTGGGCTATCGTGCCGCAGTGGGCTGTGGTCTCAGGGTAATGAGCGATTGCGTGAACGTGCTGGAATTCTGCGACACCGGCGATGAACTTGAAGTTGATTTCCGCAACGGTTTTTTTATCAACCACACCCGCGACATCCGCCGCGAATATCCGCCACTGCCCGATGGCCTGCTCGAAACCGTGGCGCTCGGCGGCAACACCGGCTGGCTTAAAAAATGGTGGGCGGATCAACACCACACACCGTGATGATTCATATACGCTCAGCTCGCACATCCTCGTACGCAGGACCGTAAGAACACATAACCACCGGTACGTCCGTCACACTGGCGATACGCTCCAGCAGCCCGGGCGCTGAATGCACAGGCTCCGGCGCATATTGCGGCTGCGCGCTCAGCAGCAGCTCGGTCAATCGGGCTTGATGCGCTAAATCCGGCTCAGGGGTCAAAGCCAGTCTGTCCACGCTATCGCCGTGCGGTGTTGCGGCAACGGGCGGCAAAACGCGGTAACGCTCACACCACTGTAGCGCGACGCCTCGCACAAAAACATCCAGATGGCTGACGAATAAGCCTGACAAGGCGCCTACCGCTTCCAGTGCATAGCGCAACAACACCGCATCGGGATGTCCGCGACGAAAGCGGCCTTGCCAACCCTCGTTATGATTATGCGGTTCAGGCAAGTGATCCAGCGCCGCATCGTGTGTCGGCAAAGGCCCGGCGCCGTGGCGTGTGAGATAACTGCGTAGGACGCCATAGTGATCAATGGGCGTCGTAATGCCAAAACGGGCAGCCACATCCGTCACGGCCGCGGTACTGATGGAACTCCAGGTTGTATGCGGATGAAAGCCGCGCCACTCGTCCAGCAGCACGCCCTGCGCGCCTTCAAACACGACGCTGCCCGCTTGATGCAAGTAACGGCTGATCTCATGGGCTGGTTGCGGTGGACATTGGCGCGCCAAGGCCCGCGCGCTGGTTAGCCAGGTTTTCGCCAATCCGTCATCCTGAAGCGCGCTCCATTCCGCATCGACAAGCGCCCGCGCGCCGCATGACGATGAAGCAGCAAAATCGCTTGCCAGCGTGGCGCGTATCGCCTGTAGCTTTTCAAGCTGCCTCTTCGTTTGCATTGCGCCAACCTGCAACAAGTCGCCATACCGTAACACCAACCCGGGATGTGCCAGCGCATGGCGCACGGTTTCGCCCACACCCACGCCACAGGTACCATGCGGCGACGCACCGCGCAAGCGCTCACGCAACCGGCCGGCGGCTTGATGGTACGGCGTGGTCACGCGGCATTGCGCATCAATCGCCAGGCGCGATAACGCATCATTCACCCCAACATGGCCCAGCGCCTGCGCCTCCACCAGCAATGCCGAGGGATGAATAACCATCGGATCAACCAGCAAGGTGCGCACACCCGGCATAAAGGTTCCCGCGCCAAACTGTGAAAAAGTGTGGTGCCGGCCGATGGGGCGCGCATTCGTGTTCGCGGCGTCGATCACGTTGTGTCCTGCTTGCGCACCGCCATTGAAGCGCACCACGGTGTGCGCCTGCCATTGCCGCGTCAGCGCGTCAACAAAATGCCCTTTTCCGCAGTCTCCAAAACCCAGCCCAAGCACGGAGGCGTACCGTGTCGCGCTCATGCCGCGGCAAAACCGGTGGTTATTTGAATAAGCGTTTCCACCAACTGTCGCCGCTCGCATCATGGGCGGCAAATGACGCAGCCAACCGCGGATTGAGCAAGGCGGCATACGGCTGCACGGCGCGTATCGTGGAGCCGGTATGGTCTTTGTTGAAGCCATTGCTGGCCAATATATTCGCCAGGCCGTCGACGTCGGGAATGAGATTCTCGGTCAAACCCACGATCGCCGCAGCCACCGAGCAAGCATCCGTCGGCGACTCCATACAAATCGTGTGATCGCCTAAAAGATCGCGCCAGCGCGCCTCACATTTTTGGCGGCGCTGCAAATCCGGTATCAGGAAGAACAGATGATAGCTCTCCGCTGCGGCGGCGATCACCTCCTGAATCGGAATATCTTCGTCGAGTTTTTCACCGATCAGGCCGTCAATTTGGTGGCGCGAAACCGCAGGGTAAGGCAACTCATCGCCGGTGATGAAAAGATATCCCTTTTTCTTGCGCTTAACCCAGTTGTCCATATCCGTATGTTGTGCGGCGACATAGAACGCCAGTTCGTAACTCTCCTCGCCGGAGCCACCACCGCCCCCTTCAAGGAAGCTCCAGGTCAGCCATTGGTCCATCAATTCCGCCGTGCTTTCAAACTGGCCAACTTGCAGCGCCGCTCGATCCGACGTGGCATCGCCAATGGCCATGAACATGAGCTGCGGATCGGCCACGCCACAGGCCGTGAGCAGTTTCATCAAGTTGGGCAACTCCTGCTTGGCCAAGAGTTGTGGAATAGCCCCCATTGAGCCCGTCACATCCAGGGCAAAGGCGATGCCTAACGAGTTGGGATGATCGGGGCTGTCGCGGCATTCACGCACCTTCAATCCCTTGGGATTCATCAATGCATGGCATTGCGTTTGGCTAAAGACTTCCGCGCCCGATTGATGGGCGCGGCTGGCGGTCAGCGCGGCGTGCGCGGCGTGCGAGTAATTTCCGTAACCCATGGTGATCCTTCCTTAAGTTGGTTGTTGCAAAATGAGATTGGCTCCATCAAAGCGTCAATGGCACAAACCGTGGGGCGCCATAGGCTGCCGTCGCCGCTGCCTTGAGCAGGGCATCCAGGCCCGCGGCGCCGTGCAACTGGCAAAACGCGTGATCTTCTCCGGCACGCAGGACCAACTCCGCCAGACCGGACGGCACACCCTGCGGGATACCATCCCCATCGATGGCTCCGGCAAGCAAGACGCGCATGACGCGCGCGCAACTCAGTAAATCCCCGGCTTTGTCTTTCGCGCCGGCTTTGGCGTGAGCCGAGGACCAACCTATCAGCAAAACGCCATGGTCCTGGGGATGCACCAAGGCATGTTCAGGCCGAACATCACCATGACACCAATCCTGACGATGGATAAAACCCAGCACTTCGAGCATGCGTCGCCATATCCACACCACATGGCGCGCGTCCAGTCCCTGCGCATGGCGTCCCTGGACCGCAGCCAGGCTGCCCCAGTAACCATTGGGGTATCGCAGCACCAAGGCGTGCCGCGCGTTATTGTCCTGACCTGCATCTACCACCCCCTGCGCCAGAACCTGTGGTAAACGCTGGGTAAAATAAGCCGCGTCCGCACCCTGCGAAGATTGCAATTCGCGCAGCACCTGCGCCTCGCGCGCGTAACGCGCTGCCGCCCCAGGCGCGTCAGAGAGTTTGAGTGTCGCCAACAACGGCAATGCGCCGACACGCATAGCCACATAGACTTTGGATATTTCGCCCGCGCCCACCGGCTGCAACAAGCGGTAGCGATGCCCGCCACACTGAACGCCGTCCGATAGCGCGGCAGGTTCTTGTCGAGCGAGCGCCAACGCTTGTCGAAACGCGTCGCGCATCACCACGGATTCCATTCTGGTGACTAATGCGCCGCAGAAACCGCAGGTAACGGTGCGCCAAATAGCCTGGCGCGGCAAGGTGCCGGAACACTGCGGGCAATTGATGGAAATCCACGGCATCGCAAGCGCACTGGGTTGATGTTCAATATTGGATTCTAACCGCCTCTGATCGCGCCAGTAACCATCGGCAGTGAAGTCGAGGGCCATGCGTGGGAGGGCGCTATAATCCGCAGCTGACTATCCCGCATTTATTCAGGGAAATCACCCGAACAAGGAACGCGCATGACGATACGACAGAGCCTGCTGTTAACCCTATTCGCCTGCAGCCTTGCGCAAGCGCAGCCCGCCACCGATGCCGATTTGTGCCGCGACACCAAAAACAATCCCGATCTCGCGATCAAGCATTGCACTTCCGCCATCGAAACGCGCAAAGCCAACAGCGAAATGCTGGCGGTGTGGTATGTGCTGCGCGGCGTGCAGCGGTCGGACAAGGGGGATTACGATAGAGCCATCGCCGATCACACCACCGCGTTGAAGATGGACGCGAAAGTGCGCAACGCCAACTACTATCGCGGCACGGCGTGGTCCAACAAGGGGGAATTCGACCGCGCCATCGCGGATTTCGATGCCGCGATCAATATCCGCACCGATGACCCGGTGCTGTTTCACGCGCGCGCGATCGAGCTTGCGGTGAAGGGCGACTATCCGCGCGCCATGGCGGATTTTGACAAAGCCTTGCAGATCGACCCCAAGGCACAGGGCGTGCATTTCGCGCGCGGCCGCACGCTGTTTTACCAATCCGAATTCGCGCGTGCCGCCGGTGATCTGGAAACCGCGTTTCATGCGCGGCCCAATGTCTACACCGCGCTGTGGCTGTTTCTTGCGCGCAAACGAGGTGGCGCAAACGACGCGGACGACCTGCTGGAACGCGAAACACGCCGCATACGCGCGGGCTGGCCTTCCGCGGTGATCGCGCTGTACATGGGGCGCACCGATGCGAGCTCCGTGGTGGCTGGCACAGCCACTGCCGAGAACGCCGCGCGCCGCCGTGAAATGCGCTGTGAGGCCGACTTTTATATCGCGCAGGCACACCTCAACAAAGGCGAACGCGCGCCCGCCCAGACGCTGTTGCAGGGCGTGCAACGCGATTGCCCAAGAAATCTGCTGGAGTACGAGGGCACGGTGGCGGAGTTGCGGCGGTTGAAATGAAGTCGATTGTTATGTTATCGTAACTATATGTTTATAAATACTATTTTATGAACGAGCCCACGTACCGCAATGAACTCGGCCAGCCCATCGGCGCCCCGCTGCCGCAGTGGAAAGCCCCGCCCCACCCCGCGCATGCACCGCGCACGTCGTTTAGCGGACGCTACTGTCGCCTTGAAGCGC
>CAMDDY010000288.1 GCA_945893125.1 Bordetella parapertussis | reverse complement strand
ATCGCAATCTGATACCGTTCGTCTTGGGTGAGGTGTGTGTAGTTCATTCTTGGCAACTTTAACTTGGTGGTCGAGGGGCTCGGATGCTATCGCACCTCGCCCACCCAACCTATTAATCAGAGTTGCACTTCGAATTTGAACTCGCGGCTGTATATTATGAAGCCATACAAAAATAGGCTCATATCATCAGCCAACTTCCCAATGAAGACGGCGGCGGATTCCTGATTATCTTTCCTGACCTTCCCGGCTGCATGTCGGAAGGAGCCACGGAAGCCTAGGCTGTCGCCAACGGCAAGGATGCGTTCAAGGCATGGGTGGCTGCGCGCGCCGATGCCGGCAAGGAAATTCCCAAACCGTTTTATCATCCCGACACGGTGCCGGAAATGTCCGGCAAATTTGTTACGCGCCTGCCAAAATCCGTTCACGCCAAATTGGCGCAGCGCGCCCGGGCCGAAGATGTCAGCCTGAACACGCTGGTACTCGCATTGGTGGCAGAGGGTCTTGGCCGCCGCGCCGCCGTTTCTCAACGCCGGGGCGGCGCACGCTGACGGGTGTTCAGCCGGCAGATGCAACCATCGCAGTTGCATTGACCAGCCCTTCGGCCTTTCCCGGTTGCAAACCGCCGCGCGCTGACATCACGCGTTACGCGGCAAAGCGAACCAGGGATAGGTGTTGTTCAGACCACAGTGAGATCAAGCCGTTTTTCGATGCGTTCGATGCGGTCGTTTTGCCGGTCCAGGCGCGACTGAATAATGGCGAGGTCTCCGTGTATATTGGCAACACCTTTTTCGACCAATGTCAGACGCTCCTCTATCGAGGTTGTGCGTAGCTTGATTTCGGCCACGTCCGCCTTGATGTTGCCGACGTCGTTACGAATGGCTCGCAGATGTTCCACGATCAAGGTTTCAACATTCTCGGTCATTCTTGAGCCGCCTATGCAGACAGTTTAGCGCAGAATAGACGCCTTGGGTTGTGGCGGCGGCAGTGCCCCCTATTCCTTCAATACCCGCCGATTCACGCGATGGCCGAAAAAAACGCGGCGCAAGCCGAAGCTCGCGCCGGGTGTTGAGGTTAAAACCGCGTCGGCTTGCTTACACCACGATGCGTCCGGGGCGCTCCCCCACTCGTTGTTGCGCTATGAGAACAAACAGTCCGTGGATTTTCGCGTCATCCTCGGTGCCATCGCCATGCGCCACCCACGCGATCCATATCTGCACCGTGTGCTTGAAACTCAGTTGGCGGGGAAGCACGTCCGAAAGCGCCGCAGATTGCGCCATTATCAACCGGATCAGATTGTAGGCAAGTAAAAACAAATGGTTACTTGTTGTATCGTGTCTGACCCTATAATGCCTCCCAGCATCACTCGTCAGAGATCGATCGTGACCTTGCGCGGCAGGCGGCTGCGGTCGTTACGCCGCAGGTGAAATAATATATAAAAACAAATGGTTACGTGTTCTATCGTGCCTGGCTCTCATGGCACGCCAACTTCGGCAACAGCGGTTATGTCGCGCTCTATCACTACGACGGGCTGACGGCGGTGATCGTCGCTCCACGTCGCCAGAAGGAAGCGGGCTACTAATTGTCCGACAGGCTGCCAGGGCGTTATGCCGCGCGCCGGCCATCCAGTGCGACGTCTTTCCAGTTTTTAATTCTGGCCAGTACAGCCCCCAGTTCACGCTCTGCCACTTCGGTATCGTGAGCCGCCTGCGCCCGCAACCAGTACCCGCTGCTAAGCCCGAAAAAACGGCACAGGCGCAAGTCGGTGTCAGCGGTAACGGCACGCTTACCGGCCACGATTTCACCGATACGCTGCGCGGGAACACTGATCTCCTTTGCCAAACGGTATTGGCTGATGCCCATGGGCTTCAGAAATTCTTCCAGCAGCAATTCGCCCGGCGTAACGGGTTTGAGCTTACGCATCCTCATTCTCCATCAGTGATAATCCACGATTTCTACGTCTTCAGCACCAACCGCCGACCAACGAAAGCAAACTCGGAACTGATCATTGATACGAATGCTATATTGACCCGCGCGATTACCTTTCAGCGCCTCAAGCCGGTTTCCGGGCGGCACCCGCAAATCGTCCAGCCGATCCGCGATTTCTACTTGCCGCAACTTGCGTCGTGCCACCGCTTCAATATTAGCGAAGCGCTTGACTCGATGGCCATTCGATAGCGACTGCGTGTCAGCACATTTGAACGACTTAATCACGCATTCGATAGTAACGCAATGCGTGATTAACGTCCAGCGTGCGTGACCATCCTGGCAATTTAATCAACAGAAATAGCGGGGCAATAATGCGCGGGCCGGCCTGATCACGCGTACCGTAACACCGTCGCCCTTTTTCCCCGCTCGCCGTGCAGCACCCCTGATAAAAAGAGTGGGGCGAACGTCGCCCTTCCGCGGCCTGCGTGTCACGCGGCAGTTCCAAACTGGAGAATACCGATATCGCCAGCCAGGGCGCGGCGGTACCGGTGCGCGTGCGGTGTGTGCGGCGGCCGGTGGCCAACGCCCGTGGTTGCGAACCCGCAGTAATCAGCGCTACGTGGTACGTCGCCCGATAGTAGCGGGCCGGTTTATCTGCGCCGAAAACTCTGTTGAATCACCACCGGACCACTTCCCATGAATCTGATCCCGGCAGTGCGGGACTCGAACATCCGCGTCAGCAGCGCTTCGGCCTCCGCCAGGCGGCCTTGCTTTTCGTACAGCGCGGCGAATACGCTGAGCACTGTTCCCACCACCGGATGGTCCGGACTCAGTTCCTTCTCCAGTATCGCCAGCGAACGCTTGTAGAGCGCTTCGGCCTCGGCAAAACGGGCCTGCCCCTGGTAAACGCCGGCCAACTGGCTAAGCGCGAACCCGGTGTTGGAATGCCGCGACCCCATTACTTTTTCGACCGTCGCCAACACCCGTTTGGCGAGCGGCAACATCACAATGCGGCGACCGACACGAGTGCAATATAGGATTTAAGCCGCAATCTCATCAATCAACTCAGGATGCCTGTCCAACAACCGAAACAAATTCACCACTGCGGCGACAGGTCTCGCCTTGCCATTCTCATATCGAGAAAAAGCGTTGACCCCACCCCCCGCGATCGCAGCCGCACGCCGTTGTGAAAGCTTGAGTTTCTTGCGAATACGCGCAAGGTCCGCCGATACCTCTGCATCAACTTTCAGTCGCAATTTCCCTAACGCCTCCGCATACCGCGTGCCTTCGTTACCCGCGAACTCTACCTCCCCGCATGCGGGGCAATGCCAACCATCCATCGCGCGAACCGTAGCGAACTGACCACGATATTCAATCGCACAATCCTTTTTGCCGCGAACCATATCCGCTTGCTCACAACTCAGACACCGATGTTTCATTTTATTTCTCCTTGAATTGGATCACCGCGGTGCCGTTTTCACGCAAGGTGACTTTGATGCTGCTCCATCCAGTATTTGCACTTTTTGCGTTCAGGAATGGACGGGAGAAGCAGAGAGCTTAACGCCGAGCGCATGAAGCAGCTTGAGCATCGTGTCGTAGCGTGGCTTGGCGCCAGGTGTAAGCGCCTTGTAAAGGCTCTCGCGACCAAGGCCGGTATCTTTGGCGAGCTGTGCCATGCCACGGGCGCGGGCGACATCACGCACGGCGGTTAGAAATACATCGGGATTGGGATCTTCCAGTGCAACGGTGATGTATTCCGCGACGGTTTCCTCGTCTTCAAGGTAGTCGGCAGCATCGAAGGGGGAAAATTTAGCCATGGCTCACTCCGTATCCAAAGTTCGTGCCATCGCAATGGCGCGTTTGATGTCGCGTTTTTGAGAGGCCTTATCACCGCCCACCAGAAGCAAATAGACCACCTCAGCGCGCCGCGTAAAATACGCCCGATAACCCGGTCCGACATGAACCCGCATTTCGGAGACTCCTTCGCCTACCGGCTCACAGTCACCGAAATTACCATGCTCGGCGGACCGGATACGATGGACGATTCGGGCGCGCCCCACTTTGTCCTTCAGCGCGGATAGCTGAGCGTCGAATTCCTCGGAACGCTCAAAGGTGTTCATGCGCCGCATTGTATCCGAATGGATACTCTCGCGCAATCGCCATCAAGCATTGTTAAACATGAATATCGCCAACCAAGGTGCGACGGTGACGGTGACGGTGCGGGTGCGGGTGCGGGTGCGGTATGTGCGATGGTCATCCACAAATTCCATGGTAGACCCCGCATCCTCTGCGCTTTCTTTTTTAGGGTTTACGTCAGCCGCACTTCCAGTATCTTGCCTAGCGCTGCCGCGTATTTGCGCAAAGTGTTGAGCGATGGCGAAGGCGTTCCGGTGACCAGCGCGTTTTCCAGGCGCGCTACCGGGCAAGGCGCGCCATGGGGGTCTTGTCGGCGATAGTTGAAGACGATGGCGTAGCCTACCACATATTAATCGTATCTGACCCCATATACTGGCGTTAACAATGCAAACTTGACTATGGTTCTGAATGTATATACATTGAATATATGTCAAGATTGATCGTTAAAAATCTGCGCGGCGTGCGTTTTGAGTGGGACTCGGCGAAGGCCGCGGCCAGTCCGCTAAAACACGGCGGCGTGACGTTTGATGATGCGATGGATAGTTTTTTCGATGTCGGCGCCCGCTGGATTGATGCCAGCCGCAACAACGAGAACCGCCTGGGTGTCGTTGGCTATGGCGCAACAGAGCTTTATTGTTCGTCGTGCATATTGAAATCGCCGACGAAGGATTTCGCATTATTAGTGCGCGGCGAGTCACTGCCGCTGAACGTGCAATCTACGAGGGATGATTGCGAATATTACGCACACTACGATGGAGCGCTTATGAAAACAAAATCCATGGAACGCATTACCAAACGTATGACCAAAGAGCCGCCGATGTCGCTGATCAGCATGCGCCTGCCGCAGCACATGATCGCCGAGTTGAAAGAAATCGCCGCGGCCAAGGGATTTTCCGGCTATCAGGGGTTGATTCGCTATTACGTGAGTCAGGGCGCACGCAAGGATATTGCAGAACTGGACATGCCTAAACTCGACAACATTGCCAAGGCGCTTAAAGCGCAGGGCGTGCCCAAAAAAGTCATCGCGCAGGCATTGCAAGCCGCGTAGATTGCGCGGTGGCGGGCATCAGCTATCTCAGTTACGTGACACGGCCCTGCGTGCCCTTGGGGGAGACAGCGCGCGGTATGCATAAATATCAATTAAAACAAATACTTACAGTTTAACCCCCCAGTGCCCGCCCCTTGAGGGGCTGCGGAAACAGCGTGGCGTCACACGCCGGTGGTCGGCCTGCCTTGGACGAGCAGCATCTGAATGATCTGCGTATCGCTTAACGATCCGCCGGAGGTCAGATCCGCGCCTTGCAGCACGAGGCGCTGATGCTGCGCGCCGGATGTCACCTCGACCGTGGTCGCGCCGGTGGAATCGTCGTAACGGAAATGCAGATTGGACGACACGTTGCACGGATCGTGTTCGTCCGGCAGCAGGTCGCGCAGCGCCAGCGTGTCGCACGACCTAGCGGACTTACGAAGGCGTGCGCATCATCAGTGTCAGCGAGGCCGTAAAGACGATCACCAGATAAAACAACGACGCTCGCGATGGCGGGCGGGGGCGGAAAGTTCTCTCTTATTCAGCAACCAGGAAAGAGCGATGTCAGATTCGCGATGCGATAATGAAAGACCCGGCCCCTCGGCCCCAGAATGAGCCGGATTGTAAAGAAGATGGAAACGAAAAAAAACGATGCAAAACGGAAGACGTGACCCCGGTTTTGGTGGTTACTGAGCCACTGGCTCAATAGCGCGTTGCCAAGCGCGACCAGGCGATAAGGACGCCGGAGAGTTCCAGCAGCGCAGCGGACGGGGGTTAGGCCACCGCCAGCACAAGATGACCAACAGGCTCTGCTGCCGGCTTAACCTTAATCTCGATGTCGTACCCTAGTCGATTAAGACAATCCATCAGTTTGCGCTCGGATACATTGGTAAAATCACCACGGAATAGCCCGGATACCTTAGGTTGAGGCAAGCCCATGCGGCGGCCAGCTTCTTCTTGAGAGAGGCCCAGCCTGCGGACAGCTTTGGTGATCTCGATTACCAAGCCAGATTTGATTTTTAGTTTGCCGGCATCGGGCAAGCAAAGATCGGCAAAAACATTGCCTGAACTCATTTCAACCTCAACACCTTCAATCATTTGTTTACTCATGGCGCATCTCCTTTGCAATTCTTTCCGCGACTTTCAGTCGCTCGCGGATAATGTCCATATCTGGCTTAGGTGTTGCGATACCACGCTTGCTCTTTTTCTGGAACACGTGCAACACGAAAACCGCTTCTTCGAATTTGACAGTGTAGACGGCCCGGTAGGTACCGCCTCGGTCATCATCGACAATCTCCAAGACACCCGCCCCGCCAAATCCTTTTAGTACCTTGGTCGCATCGTGCTGCTCGCCATGTTGGGCAAAATCCAAAGCATGGCCAAAAAATTTGCGAACCTCCAGGGGTAGCGACATCAAGTCCTTCTTGCTATTACCTACCCATGCAAGTAGCTTTTCTGGCTGGGTTTCCATGGTTGAATTATACATGAACGGATATAA
>CAMDDY010000287.1 GCA_945893125.1 Bordetella parapertussis | reverse complement strand
CGGATTGGTGTAAAGGCGCAGCAGCGCTTCGAGCGCGGCGAGCGTCATTTTGTCCACCCGCAATGCGCGTTTCATCGGGTTTTTGCGGATGCGCGCGATCAACTCTTTTTTGCCGACCAGCAGACCGGCTTGCGGGCCGCCGAGCAGTTTGTCACCGCTGAAGGTGACGAGATCAGCGCCATTGGCCAGCGCTTCGCGCGGCGTGGGTTCGTGCGGCAGGCCGTAGTCTTCAAGATTCACCAGCATGCCGCTGCCGAGATCGACGATGTACGGTATGCCATGTTGGTGCGCGAGTGCGGCGAGTTCCACTTCGGGCGCGCTGGCGGTGAAGCCTTGCACCACGTAGTTGCTGGTATGCACTTTCATGATCGCGGCGGTACGTGGCGTGATCGCATCACTGTAATCTTTCAGATGCGTGCGGTTGGTGGTGCCGACTTCAATCAGCTTCACGCCGGCGCGCTTCATGATGTCGGGGATGCGGAAGGCGCCGCCGATTTCGATCAGCTCGCCGCGCGACACAATCACTTCCTTTTTTGCGCCCAGTGAATTGAGCGCCAGGTACACCGCAGCCGCGTTGTTGTTGACCACCACCGCGCCATCGCCGCCGGCAAGTTTGGTGATCCATTTTTCGACATGCGTATCGCGTTCTCCGCGCGCGCCGCCGCCGAGATCAAATTCGAGATTCACCGGACGCGTCATCGCGGTCATCACCGCATTCGCCACCGATTGCGGCATTTGCGCGCGGCCGAGATTGGTGTGCAGCACCGTGCCGCTCAAGTTGAACACCGGACGCAGCGAAGGTTGCGTTTGCCGGGTTAGTTCAGTGTCGCAGGCCGCGACAAAGCGCGCTTCATCGAAATCGAAGGCGCCTGCGTTTTGCGCCAGTTTTTCGCGCTGCGCCTGCAACAATTCGCGGATGGTGTCGGTGGTGAGTGCGCGCCCGAAGCGTGCAATCAGCGCGGCTACAGCGCTGCTGCTCAGCAGGCGGTCAACCGAAGGAAGCGCGCGACGCGCGGCTGGGTCCGGGTTCACCATGAGGGTGAAATCTCCGGGCCGATAGGGTATGGCCTGTTGTGCGGCGCGAGCATGGTGTGTGGGTTGGCAATGCGGGAGGAAGGGCAATTCTAGCGCAAACGCGGAGGTGCGTGCTATTCTCGAATTTGCGATTTTCAGATGCTCTGGAGAGCCCATGTCCACTCGACCTACCCCCAACGAGCCGGCATACGATGTCGTATGGCCGCTCGGCAAACCTGCCTACGCCACGCGCGCGCCCGTGGCGCGTGTCGCCGATCTGAATGATAAAGTCATCGGCGAAACCTGGGATTACCTGTTTCGCGGCGAAGAGTGGTTTCCGATCCTGCGCGAGGAATTGACCAAACGCTATCCGGGAATCAAGTTCGTCACCTACGACACCTTCGGCAATCTGCACGGCACCAAACAGCGCGAGCTGGTGGCGCGGCTGCCCGAGTTACTGAAAAAACACAAGGTTGATGCGGTCATCTCAGCCATAGGCGCCTGAGGCGCCTGCACGCCCGCCGTGTTGCGGGCGAGTGCGGCGGTGGAGCGCTGTGGCGTGCCGTCGGTGTCGGTGATTTCGACGGGGTTTTTGAAGCAGGCTGCGGTGGTGGCCAAGGGCCTGGGTTTGCCGGATATGGCGATTGCCGAGTTTCCCGGCGTGCCGATGACGCAAAGCAAGGAAGAACTCCGTCGTCAGGTGGTGGAGTTGCTGCTGCCGCGCATTATCGCGGGGCTGTCCAAACCACTGGCGTTGACGGCGCCGCAGGACGTGAACGTGCCGCAACCGCGCGATGTTGTTTTCAGTGGGACGCTGGATCAGGTCAACGATTATTTTCATCAGCAGAACTGGTCGGACGGCATGCCGGTTGTGCCGCCGACGCTTGATCGTGTTGAAAAATTTCTGCGATTTACCACGCGCGATCCGAATGAGGTGATTGGCGTCTGTCCGCCGGCCAATCGCGAAGCGACGGTGTGGAATGTCGCGGTCAATGGCGTGATGGCCGGTTGCCGTCCGGAGTACCTGCCGATTCTGCTGGCGGTGGTAGAGATAATCTGCACGCCGGAATACAAGGTTGAAGACGCCGGTTCCACACCCGGCTGGGAGTCGTTGATCACCTTGAGCGGGCCGATCATCAAGGAACTCGGTTTCAATGTAGGGCAGGGCGTGATGCGCGTGGGCCGCCAGCCGAACACCAGCATCGGGCGTTTTTTGCGCATGTTCATCCGCAACGTCGCGGGCTTCACGCACGGGCCCGAGGGCGCGGACAAGGGCAGCATCGGGCAGAGTTTTCTGGTGGTGCTTGCAGAGAATGAAGATGCCATCGCCGAGTTGGGCTGGCAGCCGTACAGCGTGGATCGCGGATTCAAGGCGAGCGAAAACGTGGTCACCGTGCAGAGCGTGGTGGCGATCAGCGCGCCGGCGTATTCGCAAAGCGAGCGTGCGGAAGAACACGCGGCGTTGCTTGCGGATGTGATCGGCGAACGCGCCTGTGGTTACTGGACAGCCATCGGCATGTGCTACGCCAACTGGCATCCGCTGATAATTCTGGGGCCGTCGATAGCGCAAGTGTTTGCGCAACAGGGTTGGAGCAAGCGCGATATCAGCCAATATTTCTGTGATCACGTGAAAATCAAGGCGAGCGACGCCGAGCGGTATGCGTATGGCGCGGGACTCACGGGGTTTCGCATCAATAATGCGGTGAAGGAAGGCTTGTTGCCTCAGGTGTTTCACGAGTCGGATGATCCGGATCGGCTGGTGCCGGTGTTTCAAAAGCCCGAGTGGATGAGCATCGTGGTGGCGGGCGACGCGGGGCGCAACCAGTCGCGCGGTTATGTGTGCAACCACGTGCAGGGCGTACCGACCAGTCGCAAGGTGGTGTTGCCGGGGAATTGGGATACGTTACTGGAAGAATCGCGAATAAAAAACTAGAACCACACCGTCATTCCCGCGCACGCGGGAATCCATGACCCCGTGCCACGTGACACATCTTATGGGTTCCCGCCTGCGCGGGAACGACGGCGGAAAGTAGTTTGGTTTAATCTGAAATGAGGATGTAAACATGCGCCATTCAAAACAAGCGATTTGCATTGCAGTGCTGGTGGCGGGTGCGAGCGGCGCGCTGGCGCAGACCTACCCCAATCGCCCTATCCGCTTCATCGTGCCGTATGCCGCCGGCGGCGCGGGCGACATTTTCGCGCGCGTGATCGGCGCCAAGCTGGGCGAAGCGTTCAGCCAGCAGGTGGTGATCGACAACCGCCCCGGCGCCAATGGCATTATTGGCACCGATCTGGTGGCGAAGGCGCCGCCCGATGGTCACACGCTGATCATGGCCAACAGCGGGCCGTTTGTGGTGAATCCGGGTCTCTACAAAAAGCTCCCTTACGATGCCGTCAAGGATTTTGCGCCGGTGTCGCAGGGCACCTATTACGCTTACGTATTGATCGTGCACCCCTCGGTGGCCGCGAAAAGCGTGCAGGAACTGGTGGCACAGGCGAAAACCAAACCGATGAGTTACGGCACTGCGGGCGCGGGCAGCGCCAACCATCTGGCCGGCGAACTGCTGGCGTCGATGACTTCCATCAAGATGACGCCCGTGCCCTACAAAGGCAGCGTGATCGCGTTGGCCGATGTGCTGGGCGGGCAGATCCCGATGATGTTCGATACGCCGATTACCACGTTGCCGCAGTTGAAGGCGGGCAAGGTGCGCGCACTGGCGTATTCAGGCAAACGGCGCATGCAGCAGATCCCTGATGTGGCGACAATGGAAGAGCTTGGTTACAAGGGCTTCGAGGTGAGCTCGTGGCAAGGTGTGATCACTACCGCCGGCTCGCCCAAGGTCGCGGTGGATCGCTTGTATCAGGAAACCGTGAAAGCGCTGAAGATGCCGGATGTGATTGAGCGGCTGGCGACGCAGGGCGGTAACGAGTTGGTAGGCAGTTCGCCTGCTGAATACGCGCAGCTGATTAAGGACGAGATCGTCAAGTACGCGAAGATCATCAAGGCGGCGGGGATTAAGGCTGAATGATCTGGAGTGCGGGGGCAAGCCCCCGCACTCCAAAAAAAGGCCGCACCATTTATAAAATGAGGCGGCCTTTTTTATTCAATAAAAAAATACTTACATCGTCACTCCCACAACCGCTCCGGCAGGGGTAACCCGGCGATATCCTCGGGCTTCAACGGTCCGTTGGGCGCGATGCCGAAGCGCTCCAGCACGGCGGTGAGTTGGCGCACGTGTTGCGTCGAGTGCCAGGTGGAGCGTTCGAGTAATTGCGACATCGGCTGCACGCCATAGTACGTGGTGACTTTTGCGGTGCAGGATTTGTCCGCGAGCGCCGCCCACCACTGTTGCAGATGTTCGATGGTGCTGTCGCCGTACTGCGCGATCTCGACGCCGGTCATGTAGGCGCCCTCGGCGGGCGGCACGTTGGCGAGTTGCACGGCGTAATCCTGGCCGTCGCGCGCGCATTCCAGAAACGCCTCGCCGATGCGGAACACGTGAAAACTCAGAAAGCGTATCGTGCGCTCGCGGTTGTCGATCACATTGCCGGTGATTTTGTCATCGGGTATCTGGCGGATCACGCGTTGCGCCGTGCGCAGGATGGTGGTCCAGCGTTGGATCAGTTCCGCCGGCGGCAACGGTTGGTGGCCGGTGCCTTGCAGTCCGACAAACTTGGCGACATCCTCTAGGTTCTGACCAAACACATAGTCTTTGCCTTTGGCGACCACGGGCACGTTGCGCACGCCATAGGACAGCAATTTGTCACGGCCACCGGCGTCGTTGAGTACATCGATGACGTCGAAATCGATATTTTTTTTCGAAAGAAACTCTTTCGTTTTCAGGCAGCTACTTCATCCCGGTTGGGTGAAGAGCACGAACTTGTCTACGACGGCATTCATGGTGAACCTCCAGTTGGAAAACAGGTTGAGACTACGCCCGCGACGGAAAAACCGTCAAGCGCAGGTTTCTTGCCGCAGGCGTATGGCCTCTGCGGCGGCGGCGGATTGCGCGGTGGATTCGATAATACCGCCGCCCAGGCAGACGTTGCTTTCATAAACCACCACCGACTGGCCGGGGGTGACCGCCCACTGCGGCTCGGCGAATTCGACGGCGCAGCTTTGCTGGGTAGCAGAGGCAATGACGCACGGCGCGTCTTTTTGCCGGTAGCGCGTTTTGGCGCCGTAGACCCAGCCGCAGTGTGGCGTGACGCCGCTGATCCAGTTGAGATTCACGGCTGTGAGGCGATCGGCAAAGAGCTTTTCGTGATCGTGGCCCTGCACCACGATCAGGCGGTTATTCACCATGTCCTTTTCGGCCACGTACCAGGCATCGCCATCGCCGTTGCTTTCACGCCGGCCGCCGATGCCCAAGCCCTGGCGTTGTCCCAGCGTATAAAACATCAACCCGTTGTGCTTGCCCACGCGCCCGCCATCGGGCGTCACAATGTCGCCGGGGCTCGCGGGGATGTAGCGATTGAGAAATTCACGGAACGGCCGCTCGCCGACAAAGCAGATACCGGTTGAGTCTTTTTTATCGTGCGTGGCCAGGCCTTCGCGGCGCGCGATCTCGCGCACTTCAATCTTGGTGAGATGGCCCAACGGAAAAAGTGTTTTCGACAATTGCCGCTGGTTGAGACGATAGAGAAAATAACTTTGATCCTTGGTTCCGTCGTCGGCGCGCAGCAGTTGATAGAGGCCGTCTCTTTCGCGTACTTGTGCATAGTGGCCGGTGGCGATGCAGTCGGCGCCCAGCGCCATCGCGTGATCGAGAAAGGCCTTGAATTTGATCTCGGCGTTGCACATCACGTCCGGATTCGGCGTGCGGCCCGCTTTGTATTCGGTGAGAAACTCGCCGAACACGCGCTCTTTGTATTCGGCAGAAAAATTGACCGATTCGATGTCGATGCCGATTTTGTCGGCCACCGATACCGCGTCGATCAGATCCTGCCGCGACGAACAGTAGTCCTCGGTGTCGTCGTCTTCCCAATTTTTCATAAACAGACCCATCACCTCGTAGCCCTGTTGCTTCAACAACAGGGCGGCGACGGACGAATCAACGCCACCGGACAAACCGACGACGACACGCTTTTTGGGGGACGGGGTATTCACGGCGCTATTTTACCCCGCGCGGGGCGTGGGCAATAAAAAAGGCAGGGTCTTTCGACCCTGCCTTGTCTGCGAAAATCCGCTATTACTTCTTGTCAGCTTTCGGAGCGTCGGCTTTCGGAGCGTCAGCTTTCTTGTCGTCAGCTTTCTTGCCTTCGCCTTTCTTGCCGTCAGCTTTCTTTTCCGCGGCTTTGGCTTTGCCGTCGGTTTTCTTCTCGTCGCCCTTGCCTTTGCTTTCAGCTTTCTTGCCTTCGCCTTTATTACCATCTTCCTTCTTGTCTTTGGCTTTTTTCATGTCGTCTTTGGTGTCAGCCTTGGCTTTGGCTTCGACTTTCGGGGCGTCTTTTTTGTCCTGCGCGATGACCGGAGTCATGGTTGCAGCAGCAAACACAGCAGCGATCAGGGTTGCAAATAACTTGTTCATTGTTTCTTCCTCTTCGGTGGTTGGTGAAGGGTCGCTTGCGCAACCGAC
>CAMDDY010000286.1 GCA_945893125.1 Bordetella parapertussis | reverse complement strand
CGCACAGTATTCCGCCCTCACTCACACCACGCAAGGGGCAAGGTCTGCACTACACGCGAAATGAAAATCGCACCCCAATTACATCAAGGACTTACGCGAGAAAAACAGCGTGAAATCGGGAAAATCGCGGGTGAGTTGGTGAAGTCGGGCTAGGACAGGGCGTCGGTAAATTTTTTCTGCTCCAGATAGACAGCACACAAATTATTCTGTGAGCTCAGATGCCCCTTGCCCGCGGCTTTTTGATACCAGCCGATGGCGGCCTGCTTATCCATCGCCACGCCCTTGCCCAACTGATACATCCACCCCACCATGTACTGCGCTTCCACATGCCCCATCTCGGCCTTTTCCTTCAGGGGTGCGAACGCCTGCGCGAACTGCTCCTTCTTGAAATGCTCCCCGCCCACGCCCAAGTCCTGCTGCGAAGTCTGAGCAGCCACACTCACCACGGGGGCCGCATTCATAAGCAATGCGCACAGCAACATCGTCCATTTGTTCATGACAATCTCCCGAAATAAAACCACGCGCCGCGCCCGCCCGGTGCATTATCATCACGGCAATGAAGGAGTATAACCGCGCTCCTCGGTCGCACCGGAACTTCGGTTACGTTGCGGTATGATCGTGCTTCACCGTGATCCCATCCAAATGAAAATCTCCGAATACCTGCTGCAAACCCTGGAACAAAACGGCGTCACTCACATCTTCGGCAACCCCGGCACCACCGAGTTGCCGCTGGTCAAAGCCTGCGAGCAGCGCAAGAAATTGAAATACGTGGTCGCGCTGTCGGAAGTCAGCGCGGTGCCGATGGCCGACGGCTACGCGCGCGCGACGCGCTCGCTCGGCGTGGTCAATCTGCATGTCGCGCCGGGTCTCGGCAACGGCATGGGCACGCTCTACACCGCAGGCATCGCGGGCACGCCGCTCTTGGTACTGGTGGGGGGGCAAGACCGGCGTTTTTTGCACACCCATCCGATTTTGTGGGGGCCGGTGGAAAAAATGGCCGGCGCGGTATGCAAGGCCGTGTTCGTGCTGAACACCACGTTCGATGCTGCCGCCAACATCCGCCGCGCGCTGCGCACCGCGATGACGCCGCCGTATGGCCCGGTGGCATTAATCTGCCCGCCCGATTTGCTGGAAACCGACATCAACTCAAAACCCTCTGCGGTCACGCCCGCAGTGCTGGCGTCGCTGGATAAATCCCAGGTTGAGGCCTACGCGAAATTTCTCACCGCCGCGAAAAAACCCGCCATCATCGCCGCCGAAGATGTGCATTGGGACAATGCCAGCGCCGAACTCGAAGCCCTTGCTGCGACGCTGGGCGCGCCGGTATATGCCGCGCCCTACACCGGCGTGCTGCCGGTGGCTGCATCATCGGCCTGTTACGCGGGCTATCTGCCGCCGAGCTTGAAACAAGTCGCCGACAAACTTGCGCCGCACGACGCGCTGCTGTTCGTGGGCGGACGCGGCCTGCGCAACACACTCTACAGTGAAGCACAGTTGCCGCAACGCAAAGCGTGGATCGGCCACGATGCATCAGTACAGGCCCCGGATGGTGAATACGCGCTTTCAACCGTGACGAACCTGAAATCCTCACTGGCGGCAGTGACAGCCGCGCTCGGCAAACGCAAAACAAAAAGCAAACCCGCGCGCGCCGCACTCGCCCTGCCCGCGCGCAACGCGCGCGTGTTGCACCCCACGCTGGCGATCCACGCGCTGCTGAAAAAATTCAGCAGCGCGATCTGGGTCGATGAATCCGGCCTCTCCACCTCCGATGTGCGCCAGTGGATGCAACTCAAAGCCGGCGAGTATTTGATCAACGGCAGCGGCGGCATCGGCTGGGGACTCGCCGCATCGGTGGGCGCGGCCATCGCGCAAAGCAAGCGGCAGATCGTCGCGGTGATCGGCGACGGCTCCGCGCTGTATGCCTCCGAAGCACTGTGGAGCGCCGGACATCACGGCACAAAAATCCTGCTGGTGATATTGGCCAATCGCCGTTATGCGACGCTGAACGCCGCCGCGTCCAAACTCGCGGGCGGGCCGTTAAAATCGTTCACCATTGAACCGCCGGTACTGGATTTCAGCGGCCTGGCGAAGCTGTATGACTTGCGCTATCTCGCGGCCTCGAACGAAACGCAAATGGATGCCGCGCTTGGCCAATTGGGCAGCCCGCTCACACACAACACGCTGCTGGAATTGAAACTCGATCCCGCGCTGATGCCGGTCACCGCATCACGGCATTTTTAGCTCACGCAGCACGCCAGTCGTAAGCGATGGCGCCAGCTTCAAACGCCCGCACCGCCGCCGCAAGACGTTCAACATCCCGCGCATGCATGCCTTCATGCGCGGGGAGATAGCACAACCGCGCAAATAGCTGCTCCGCTTTGCCGGCACGGCTTTCGCCGTGCGTCACGGCAACCACGGCCATACTGGATGCGCCGCGTGTCGCATCAAATCCACGTGATTGCAGGTACGCGATCAACGCGTCCGCACGCGGATGCACTATCGGAAACACCCAGTGCGAGTGCCACGCCGCCGTGGCGCCGGGCCGCTCCACGACTGGCGATGCCGCGGCCAGCAGCGCCGTCAACTGCCGCGCGCGTTCCGCGCGGCGCCCGACCGCCGGCTGCACTCCCTGCAGGATACGGCGATGCATCAACGCCAACAGCGGCAGCGAAGGCCGGCGGCGTATTTTCATCAGGAACTCGCCTCCGGCGAAACCGCGCACCGATGCGGCCAGCACGCGCTCACGATCGATGCGCAACAACGTCATGGCATGCGCGAACACCGTGTAGCACGGACGATATCCCAGCAACACCAGCAACGCATATTTGAGCAGCCGCGCAAAGTACGGCACACGCGGCTGTAACGGCCACGCCGACATGGCGGCGCGCACGCGATCACGCAGCGCGGCTTCGCGAAACGTCAGCACCGCGCCGCCCAACGCGGTCGCGGTTTTGATCGGCCCGAAACTGAACAGGCACACGTCGCTCGAAATATCGCCGCGCCAGCCGTCGCCGGTGTATGCCTGCGCGCAATCCTCGATCAGCAAGAGATTGTTCTTATGGGAAAATTCAACCACCTCGCGCATCGGCATGCGGCTGCCGAAGAGGTGCGCCGCGAGCACCATGCGCGTGCGTGGCGAGCGCGCGCGTTCCAGCGCGGCGCGTGATACCGCCAGCGTTTGCTGATCGATATCGACAGGCACCGCGACCAGTCCGTGCGCCTCTATGATGCGCGTCATGTCGCGTATGGTGACCGCCGACACCAGCACTTCGCTGCCGGCGGGCAATTGCAACACGCCGAGCAGCGCATCGAATCCGCTACGCACCGACAGACACGCGAGATTGCCGCGCGCGGTGTGCCATGCCGATTCAACTTTGGCGGCGGCACGCGCGGCGCCCGGCACGGCGCAAGCCAGCATACCGACGGCCAGATCAGCCCATCCGATGTCGATGCGCTTGCGGGGAATCATGAAGAGAGCGGCGCTACCCGCGACGGCTTACTGCGGCGGCGTGAAATCCGGCGGTTGTGTTTTAACGAACGCAGGCCGCGCGGCGATAGTCGCGTGCCAAGCCTTGAGTTTGGGCGCCGTCGTGCGCCAATCGTGAGGGTAGCGGAAATCCACATATTGCAGCGCCACGCCCATAATCAAATCCGCAAGGCTGTAGCGTGTGCCGACGAGAAACTCGCCGCCCTTGAAATTGTTTTCGGCCAGCGCAATGGCGCGGTGAATGCGGCCTTCTTCGCGCGCCATTTTTTCGCGGAGTTGATGCTCCGGCGGGCGGCGCGTCTCGAATATGCGCTGGATCGCGGCGTCGATAATGCCGTTGCCCAGCGCCTGCCAGCGCTGCGCTTCCCAGTAACCCACCGGGTCGCGCGGGGTAAACGAGCGGCCATCGACGTGATCGAGAAAATGCACGATCAGCACCGATTCAAAAATGAAATCGTTGGGCGCGATCTCCAGCGCAGGCACCTTGGATAGCGGATTTTTTTCGATGATCGGGCTGTTTTCAGCCCACGGATCCTCGATCACGAATTCCACCGGCAGGGCCTTCTCTTCGATCAACACGCGCGCCTTGCGCACATACGGTGATGTGGGCGATCCAAACAGCTTCATAATAATTTCCTTGATTCCAGATTGATGGCAAAGCAGTATTCTACTCCTGCACGGGCATCCCGGCTTCCACATACTGCATACTGTCCTTACCGTCCAATTTTCGCTACGATGCCCACTCTTGCACTGCTCGACTTTCCAAGGAATTCCCCATGATTACCGTTACCCGTATCGGCAAGCACCTCGGCACCGAAATTTCGGGCGTCGATTTATCGCAGCCGCTGGACGACAACACCTTTGCGCAAATCGCCAGCGCCTTCTTCGACAACGAAGTGGCGTTCTTTCGCAACCAGAACATCACCCCCGCGCAGCAAATCGCGTTCACCCGGCGCTTCGGCGCGCTGGAAGCGCATGTGCGCAAGGAAGCGCGCCTCGGCGGCCACGATGAAATTTTTGTGCTGTCCAACAAACTCGATGCCGACGGCAAAGCCGTGGGCGCACAGGACGCAGGCCGTTACTGGCACAGTGATCTGTCATACAAGCGCGAACCCAGCATGTTGTCGGCGTTGTATGCGGTGGAAGTGCCGGTAAAAAACGGCGTCGCACTGGGCAGCACGTATTTCGCCAGCTCGACCGCCGCTTTTGCCGCCCTGCCCGATGAAATGAAGCAGCGTTTACAAGGCATGCGCAACGTACACAGCTATCGCGAATACCGCCTGAAAAATTACGCCGCGCAGCAGGACGAAGAACGCCGCGGCATCCGCACCGTGCAGGAACACGCCCCCACGGCGGCGCAACTCGCCAGCGTGCCCGACACCGAAATGGACGTGGTGCGCGAGCACCCGGTGACCAAACGCCGCGGCCTCTTTATCAACGACGGCCATACCGCGTACCTCACCGGCATGTCACGCGCGCAAAGCGACGCCGAACTCGCCAAGCTCTACGCGCACATCACACAACCCGAATTTGTCTATGCGCACCATTGGCGCGTGGGCGACCTCCTGATGTGGGACAACATCGCCGTGCAGCACAAAGCTACTTTTGATTACGACCCGCTCCCGCGCCTGATGTATCGCACCACGGTGCGTGGACCTACCGTGGTTTAACCCTTCAAACTTCTTCGACACAGATTTACGCAGATAAACGCAGATTAATTCAACCCCTTCTCCGCCCCCTGGTACTCATCGGAAAATCCGGGGTTAATCTGCGTTTATCTGCGTAAATCTGCATCAAAAAAGCTCTTCAGGATTTATATGTCCCACGCAAATGGCCTCATCACCGTCAGACTCCACCCCTCCGCGCCGGAGCATGACGAAGAATTCAACGACTGGTACAACCTTGAACACGTGCCGCAAGTCACGGCGCTGCCCGGTTTTGTACGCACGCGGCGCTACTGCTGCGGGACGTCCGATATCCGCTATCTCGCGTGGTATGAAACCGCCGATGAAACCGTGGAAGCCGGCGCGCATTTCAAGAGCATAGTCGCGAGCCCCACGCCGTGGTCGCTGCGCATGCGCGGCATTTACGGCGACAACCGCGAGCGCATGAATTTCAAGCTGATGTGTGATGTAGGCGCTGCCCCCTCGCCTGACGCGCCGTGGATGTACATCGTGCATACCGATATCCCCGATCACATCGTTGATGAATACAACGCGTGGTACGACAAGGAACACCTGCCGCGCTGCGCCGGCATACCCGGCGTGCTACGCGCTCGGCGCTACGCATCGGCGGCCTGCACCTCCGGCACGGTGGCGCCGCGCTATCTCACGGCCTACGAACTGACCGGCCCCGACGTATGGGAAAGCCCCGCCGCGCAACTGGCGCGCAAAACACCGTGGACGGAAAAGATGCGCTCGCTGTTCAGCAATACGCGGCGCGCGCTGTATCAATTGGTGGCGCCCAATGTCACGCATGAGCAGGCCTCCAAAATGCAGCGGCTTCCCGTTCCCGGCGCATGAGTGAACTCCTGCTCACGCGCATCGACGACCGCGCCGAGGCTGGCCGCATCGCCTATCTCACCGTCAACAACCCCGCGCGGCGCAACGCGCTGGGCATGGCGGGCAAACGCGCGATTGCCGAAACTTTCGACCGACTCGCGCAGGATGACCGGCTGCGCGTAGCTGTCATCACCGGCGCGGGCGACAAATCATTCATCGCCGGCGCGGACATCCACGAGATGAAAGACCTCTCGCCGGAAGAAGCCGAGGTCGAACACACGCTCACGCATGTGGCGAACGAATCGATACGCGCGTTTCCGGTGCCGGTGATCGCCCGCATCAACGGCTACTGCCTCGGCTTCGGCATGGAGCTTGCCGCCGCCTGTGATCTGCGTGTCGGCATTGATAGCGCAAAGTTCGGCATGCCCGAAGTGCGCGTCGGCATTCCGTCGGGCATGGAAGCGGTGCTGCTGCCCAAACTCATCGGCTGGGGCAAGGCGGCTGAACTGGTGTACACCGGCGACATCATCGATGCGCACGAAGCCTATCGCATCGGCTTTTTGCAAAAACTCGTACCCGCTGCGGAACTCGACGCGGCGGTGGAAAAATGGAT
>CAMDDY010000285.1 GCA_945893125.1 Bordetella parapertussis | reverse complement strand
AGGTTGGGCGTTATCGCGGTCGATGAACTCGCCATCATCAGGGTGTAGCCGTCGGGCGCGGATTTTGCGGTGATTTCACCGCCGATGGTGCCGCCCGCGCCAGGGCGAAAGTCGGCGTAAGCCGCCTGGCCCAGCGCGGCGCCGAGCTTCTCCGCAACCAGCAGACCGAGTATCTGCGACGCGCCGGTGGGAAAGAGCACCACCAGGCGGATGGTTTTCTCCGGATACTTTTGCGCGACGGCGGGCAGCGCGCCGGCGAGCGCGAGCACAATGGCGGTGCATGGCAGTGGGTTCATGTCATAGTATTATGCACGCTTATGTTGTCATTGCGCTTGCGAAGTGTAAATCGGAAGGGAGTGTTTGCATGAACGGCCAGCACGCGCTGCACAAAATTATCGCTAATTGCGCGCATCCCAAGGGCGGCAAGGTGACGCCGGGCGCGTTTGTTGAAATTGAACCCGATGTGTTCTCGGTGATTCTCTCGCCCAACGGTTCGGACGCGAAAAAACTCATGGCCGATCTCGAAGAACTCGGCGTGAAAGATCTACCGCTGAAGGATCACATCTTCGCGATTTCCGATCATGCTTCGCCCGCGCCGACCATGCAGTTTGCGGTATCGCAAAAACTGTGGCGTGATTTTTACCGCGACAAGGGCGTGCGCGTATTCGATGGCGGCGCGGGTGTATCGCATCTGGTGTTGTGCGAAGAAGGCATTGCCTTGCCCGGCACGCTCGGCATCGCGATTGATTCGCACGGCCCCACCATGGGCGCGGTGGGTATGTACGCCACCTCGCTGGGCGGCGGGCGGCTGACGTTGTATGCGATCGGACGTTATTTTCTCGAAGTGCCCAAGGTCACGCTGGTGAAAGTGCGGGGCTCGGCCAAGCTGGGCCGTGGTGTGTATGGACGCGACGCGGCACTGTATGTAAACGGCAAGCTGGGACAACGCGGCGCGTACGGTAACGCGGTGGAATTCGCCGGGCCGTTTATCGATGTACTGTCGATGGACATGCGCTTTACCTTTGCCAATATGGGCGTGGAACTCGGTGCGGTGGCCTCCTATATTCAGCCCGACAAAACCACGCTCGATTGGGTGAAGCCGCGCGCGAAAGCGCCGTTCACCGTGTATGAAACCGACACGGATTTTGAGTATGACCAGGTGCATGAAGTCGATATCTCCGGCATCGAGCCGCAGATCGCGGTGCCGCACAAGCCGGATGACGTGATGCCGGTGTCGGCGGTCGCGGGACGCAAGGTCGATCAGGCGTACTTGGGCTCCTGCGCCAGCGGGCGGCTGGAAGACATTGCTGCTGCCGCAGCGGTGTTGAAGGGACGCAAGGTGCATCCCGATGTGCGCTTCATCGTCACACCCGGTTCGCGCGAGATTCTGATCGCGGCCACCCGGGCGGGCTACATTGAAATTCTGCACGAGGCGAACTGCATCGTCACCAACGCCAACTGCGGCGCGTGTCCGGGCCTGCACGGCGGCATTCTCGCGCCGGGCGACGTGGCGATCACCTCGATCACGCGCAACTTTGAGGGGCGCATGGGTCCGGGCGGTGAGATTTATCTGGCGTCGCCGGCGACCGTGGCGGCATCGGCTATCGAGGGGCGGATTGCGAGCCCGGTGGGGTATGTGCCAGCATGAAAATCACCGGCAAAATCTGGAAGTTCCCGCAGGACGACATCAACACGGGCTTGATCCGCAAGCAGCAGTACAACCACCTGCCGCCGCAGGAGCAGGGCAAGTACTGCATGGAAACGCTGGACCCCACCTTTGCCGGCAAGGCACAACCCGGCGACATTATTGTCGCGGGCAACAACTTCGGCTGCGGCTCGTCGACACCGGCGTATTACTCGATCATGGCGCTCGGCATACCGGCGGTGGTGGCCGAATCATTCGGTAAATTGTTTTTCAGCAACTGTATCGGCGGCGGACTGTGGCCGGTGGCGTGTCCGGGGATTATTCAATTGGCCGAGACCGGCGATGTGATTGAAATCGATACCGATACGTTTGTCGTGCGTAACCTCGCCAACGGCAAACAACTCACCGGGCAGGCGCTGCCGGATTTTTATCGCGACATGATCGACGCGGGCGGCGAGAAGGCGTATCTCAAACGGCGGTTGGCGGCGCGGGCGTGAAGCGAGGCATGATGCTTGGTCAAATTTCCAGGCCCATCGTTCCGGCGAAGGCCGGAACCCGGTACGTAGCCCGGGCAATGGCTTTTATATTCGTTGCCGTCGCGCTTGCAACGCACGCCCAGGAAAACTATCCGAATAAGCCCGTGCGTCTGGTGGTGGCATCCTCCCCCGGCGGCGGCACCGACGCCACCGCGCGCATCATCGCGCCCAAGCTCACCGAACTGCTCGGGCAACAGCTTATTGTTGAAAATCGTCCGGGCGCCGCCGCGATGATCGGCTCCGAGTATGTCGCGCGATCCGCACCCGATGGCTACACCTTGCTGGTGGCGCCGAGTACGCTGGTGATCGTGCCCTCGCTGTATCGCAAGATGCGCTTTGATCCGATCAAGGATTTCGCGCCGGTGAGCCAGCTGATCTCAATACCGCTGATGCTGGTGTCGCATCCCGCGTTGCCCGCGAAAACGCTCAAGGATTTGATCGCGCTCGCGCGCGCGAAGCCGGGGCAACTCGACTACGGCGCCGGTGGCTACGGCGGGCACGGGCACATGTCGATGGCGTTGTTCCTGCTGATGACGGGTGTCAACATCAATCATATTCCCTACAAGAGCGGCAACGCGGGCCTGGTCGAAGCGCTGTCGGGCGAAGTGCCGATCATGATGGGGAACATGCTCGTGGTGCTGCCGCATGTGCGCGGCGGGCGGCTGCGCGCCTACGGCATCAGCAGCTTGAAGCGTGCGGCCGGCCTCGCGGAATTCCCCACCCTTGCCGAAGCCGGCGTGCCGGGCTACGACAGCAGCCAGTGGTTCGGCCTGGTCACGCCCGCCAACACGCCGCGCGAAATCGTCAACCGGCTGCACCGCGACGTGGGGCGCATTTTGAGCGACGGCGAAATAAAAAAACGTTTCGCGCTCGACGGCGGCGAAACGCAGTGGAGCGCGTCGCCGGAAGCGTTCGGCGCGTTCATGCGCGCGGATCTCGCGAAGTGGGCGAAAGTGGTGAAAGAGACGGGGATCAAGCAGCAGCAGTAGACGATCCAGCGCTTGGGCTACGCCGCACCGCCTCGCGGCTGCGCATATCGCGCTACCATTCGTGATCGATACAGGGTCAATAAGGGAGGAGCAGACTGTGCCGCGAAAAACGTTTCCGATGCGCGGGTGCGTGATGATGTGGCTGTGCGCGCCGCTGGCGGGAATCGCGCAGGAATACCCCAACAAACTGGTGCGTATCGTCACGCTCGCGCCCGGTGGCGGCTCCGATGTGATTGCGCGGCTGGTTGCGCCGATGCTGTCCGAAGGCCTGGGGCAGCAGGTGATCGTGGAGAATCGCGGCGCCATCGCGAGTGAAATCGTGGCGAAGGCGCCGGCCGATGGTTACACGCTGCTGGTGGAAGGCAGCCCGTTGTGGATTTTGCCGCTGTTTCGCAGCGTGCCCTGGGACGCGGTAAAAGATTTTGCGCCGATTGCGCTGGCGGTGAGCACGCCCAGCGTGCTGGTGGTGCATCCGTCGCTGCCCGCGAAATCGGTGATGGCGTTGATCGCATTGGCGAAAGCAAAACCGGGGCAATTGAATTACGCGGCGGGCACGCTCGGCGCGAATCCGCATCTGGCGGCGGAGTTGTTCAAGAGCCTGCTCGGCTTGAACATCGTGCAGGTCGCCTACAAGGGCACGGGGCCGGGCGTGATTGGGTTGATGGGCGGCGAAGTGGAGTTGATGTTTCCCAATGCAGGGTCGGCGTTGCCGTATATCAAATCGGGGCGCTTGCGTGTGCTGGGCGTGGCGAGCTTGCAGCCTTCGGCGCTGTTGCCGGGCGTGCCGCCGATAGCGGCAACGGTGCCGGGCTTTGAGTCGATATCGCCGCAGGGTTTGCTTGCGCCCGCGAACACACCGCCGACGATCATCAGCCGGCTGAATCGCGATATGGTACGAGGCTTGAACCGGCCCGAAGTGAAAGAACGGTTTTTGAACATCGGCGCGGAAGTGGCGGGCGGCACGCCGGATGAATTTTCAGCCAAGATAAAATCGGATATTGCGAAATTCACCAAGCTGGTGAAAGAAGCGCGGATTAAACAGAACTGAGAACCAAAAGCAGCCGTAGGATAGGTTTCACCCATCCTACGTGAAGTTATTTGATGGACAAGGACGCACATGAATTATTCGCTCAATGAAGATCAACGTCTGTGGCAAGCCACCGCGCGCGCGTTTGCGCAAGAAGAGATGCGTCCGCGTTCGTTGCAACGCGACGCCATCGCCGATCCGTTTGCCGCGTTTGATTGGGAGCTGATCCGTATGGGTTCGAAGCTCGGATTTCGTACTGCGGTGGTGGGCAAACAATGGGGCGGGCACGGCATCGATTTTGTCACGCAGGCGCTGGTGATGTCGGCGCTGGCGAAAGGTGATAGCGCAATGACCAAAACGTTCAGCCAGTGCTGGAAGTGGAGTCATCTCATCGCCGAGTGCTGCACCGATGATCAGAAGGCGCGTTTTCTCAAACCGTTTATCGAGGACGACACGTTTTTGCTGGGGCACGCCGGCACCGAGCCCAACGCGGGTTCTGATCACCGGCTGCCGCCGGAAGAAGATACGCGCGCGGGCTGGAAACTGAAGGCCGAGCGGGAGAGCGACAGCAAAGACGCCGACTGGATTTTGAATGGGGAAAAGTGTTTTATCGCCAACGGCAGCGTGGCGAAGCTTTTTTTCGTCAGCACGCGCACCAATCCCAATGTAAAACAGACTGAAGGTTCCACCGAGTTTCTGGTGCCGATTGATACGCCGGGCCTGCGCGTGGGCAAGGTGTTCAACAAAAGCGGCTGGCGGTTTTATCAAAACGGCGAACTGATATTCAACAACGCGCGGGTGCCGCACGCCAATATCATCGGCGAGGTCAACGGCGGGCACCGCGCGCGCAGCGGCGGCGCGGTGAAGTTCGGCGATCTGGAACTGTCGGCGAACGCGGTGGGGGTGTGCGACGCTGCGGTGGAAATGGCGACGCACGAGGCGAGCACGCGCTGGCCGGGCACAAAATATTTCAAGGACAATCAGGCCATCCAGTTGCAGTTGTCCGAAATGCACATGCTCACCGAAGCGCTGCGCTCGTTCGTGATGCGCGTGGCGATGGAAGCGGATGCGGGATTGGGCGGGCAGTCGATCAACAACGTGCTGCTGATGAATTTTGCCAGTGACGTGATTCAGCGCGTAACGCGGCTCAACATGGATATCCACGGCGGCGCGGGCGTGGCGCAAATGGATCCGCGCGTGGACAAGCTCGCGCGCGACGCGATTATCTGGACGCATCTGGCGGGGGATTCGGTGCAGCGCATGAAAGCGGTGCGGCGGTTGAAATGGAACTAGTTGTTTTTAAAGGGATTTTTTGGGTGACTCACACGCCCGCGCGATGCGCGCTGATGGTGATGCTGTGCGGCTTCTGTGCGTTGGCGGCAGCGCAAGCGCTGCCGCCCGGTTATCCGAATAAATCCATACGTCTGCTGGTGGGCAATGCGCCCGGCGGCGGCATCGATATCACGGCGCGCGTGGTGGCGCAAAAAATCAGCGAAAAGTGGGGCCGTAATTTTGTGGTGGATAATCGTCCCGGCGCGAGCGGATTGATTGCGCTCGATATGACGCAACAGGCCGCGCCGGATGGTTATACCTTTCTCGTGACGTCCGGCAGCCTGATCGCCAGCGCAATGGCGCAAAAGAAAGTGCCGTACGACGTGCGCACGGCGTACGCGCCGGTGTCGCAACTCACTTCGCTGTATTACATGCTGCTGATTAACCCGTCGTTACCGGTGAATTCCGTGAAAGAGTTGATCGCGTATGGCAAGAGCAAACCCGGCGCGTTGAATTACGGCTCATCGGGCATCGGCGGCGCGGGACATCTGGGCGGCGAATTACTGGCGTCAATGGCCGGCATGAAAATGGTGCATGTGCCGTACAAAGGCGGCGGCCTGGTGCTCGCGGATTTGATCAGCGGACAGATTCAACTGGGGTTTACCAGCACCATTTCAGGCATGCCGCATGTGCGCAGCGGCCGTCTGAAAGGACTGGCGATGACCAGCAGCAAACGCGCAGCGGCGTTTGCCGATTTGCCGACGTTATCGGAAGCGGGCGTGCCCGGCTTTGAGTTGATCAACTGGTATGGCTTGTTCGGCCCGGCGAACATGTCGCCGGCGATCGTGGCGCTGCTGCATCGCGATGTGAGTCAGTCGCTGGCAACCGCCGAGGCGCAGCAGGCCTTTGCCAAGGATGGCGCGGACGCGGCGCCGTCGGCCTCACCCGAAGCGTTCCGGCGCGTGCTCGTCAAAGAGGTGGAAGACTGGCAAAAAGTTGTCAAGCTGCCGGGGTTTGCCGAGGCGCTGCGATAAACTTATTTCACCATCCCCAGCGCGGTCAGCGTGCGGCGATAAGCGTCGAGTTCCTTGTCCAGCCATCCCGGTAACTCGCGGTGGCCGATGAGTTCCACCGA
>CAMDDY010000284.1 GCA_945893125.1 Bordetella parapertussis | reverse complement strand
AATCTGGATGCCGATGCCCAGGCCTTGCTGCTTCTGAAGCCAGTTTCAGAAACGATCACTTATATTGCAGGCAAGGACCTGCCGCTGGAGCAAACCATCGCTAATATGTCAGGCGTTCTGGCGAGTCTGGGCATGCAGATCGAAATCGCTTCGTGGCGCAATATTGTTCCTAATGTTTGGTCGCTGCATATCCGCGACGCTCACTCCCCGATGTGTTTTACCAATGGCAAGGGGGCGACCAAAGAAAGTGCGTTGGCGTCGGCGTTGGGCGAGTTTATCGAGCGGCTGAATTGCAATCATTTCTATAACGATCAGTTTTGGGGCGAAGACATCGCCAACGCGGCGTTCGTGCATTATCCGAACGAGCGCTGGTTCAAGCCGGGTCCCAAGGATGCGCTGCCGGCTGAAATACTCGATGAGTACTGTCTGCGGATTTACAACCCCGATGGCGAATTGCGTGGCTCGCATCTGTACGACACCAACTCCGGCAATGTACAACGCGGCATCTGTTCGCTGCCGTATGTGCGCCGGTCGGACGGCAAGGTGGTGTATTTCCCGTCTAACCTGATCGACAATCTGTTCCTCAGCAATGGCATGAGTGCAGGCAATACGCTGGCCGAAGCGCAAGTACAATGTCTGTCTGAAATCCTGGAGCGGGCAGTAAAACGCGAAATTCTCGAAGGTGAGATGACGCTGCCTGATGTGCCGCATGAAGTGCTGGCTAAATACCCCGGCATTCTGGCCGGCATTAAGGGGCTGGAGGAGCAAGGCTTTCCGGTGCTGGTGAAGGACGCGTCGCTGGGCGGGAGGTTTCCAGTGATGTGCGTCACCCTCATGAACCCGCGTACTGGCGGCGTGTTTGCCTCGTTTGGATCGCACCCCAGTTTTGAGGTGGCGCTGGAACGCAGTCTTACGGAGTTGCTGCAGGGTCGCAGTTTTGAAGGCCTGAACGATTTACCCCGGCCCACCTTTGAAAGTAACGCTGTGACTGAGCCGAATAACTTTGTTGAGCACTTCATTGATTCCAGCGGCATCGTGTCGTGGCGCTTTTTCAGCTCAAAAGCTGATTTCGATTTTGTCGAGTGGAACTTTTCCGGTCAGGGTCAGAACACCAAAATGAGTTCCAATGCCGAAGAAGCCGCGACCCTGTTCGGCCTTCTCGAAGGCATGGGTAAAGAAGTTTATATGGCGGTGTATGAGGATTTAGGCGCAACGGCCTGCCGCATCCTGGTGCCGGGTTATTCAGAGGTGTATCCGGTAGAGGATTTGATCTGGGATAACACCAACAAAGCACTGTTGTTCCGCGCCGATATCTTGAACTTGCATCGTCTGGACGACGCCAGCCTGAAAACATTGCTTGAACGTCTGGAAAACAGTGAGCTGGATGTTTACACCGACATCATCACATTGATTGGCGTCGAATTTGACGAGAACACAGCCTGGGGTCAGCTGACGATTCTGGAATTGAAGCTGCTGATTAATCTCGCCTTGAAGCAATTTGATGCGACGCAAGAGCTGGTGGGCGCTTTTCTGCAGTACAACGAGAACACGGTCGAGCGCGGATTGTTTTATCAGGCCTTGAATGTGGTGCTGGAGGTGCTGCTGGACGACGACCTGGAACTGGACGATTACGCGGTCAATTTCCGCCGGATGTTCGGCAACCCGCGAATGGACGCTGTGATGGGATCAGTGGACGGCAGCGTGCGCTTCTTCGGCTTGATGCCAACGAGCATGAAACTGGAGGGGCTCGACAGGCACCGGCGCCTGATCGACAGCTACAAAAAACTGCACATGAAACGGACCAAGGTAGCAGCTTTATCCGGTTAGGGACGGCAAGGACACCATGGGTTGAGCACAGCAATGCCCATCGCAGCGCATGCAGCCGGCTGACGATGGGTATCGGCCTTCGACCTTAATTCATCCTCCGAACTACGAACCAGTTCGCACATCACAAAAACAAAGGGGGCTTACGCCCTCGAGGCGGCGTTTATACCAGCAATAAATGAGGCCGATTGGGTCGGGCTGTTCTTAGCAATGGATTGCGTCCCAAACGCCCCCCACCTACTGAGTCGGAGGACGCTATCGTTGGTGCTCACTCGGGACAACTTTCCGTTTTATGACTGCTTTGTGACTGCTCAGCAACCCATTGCGTGCCTGTGCCGGTCGGATCGCCAACGGCGGCTACGACCGAGAAGCACCCATTGCCGGAATGCACCTTCACCGACCGAAGTTGGCCGGGATTTGCCAGTCGCGTGCATTCCGACACCCTATGCCAGATCAATTTACGACTCTTACACATAAATTCCGCACGCCCTGCTCATAACCTACTCGATCGCTATCCCCGCCACCCGCGCTGCCTCGCCGAACCGCTTCACGGCATTGGCCACGAACGGTTTGAATTCCGTTGCACCATTGCCGACGGGTTGCAACCCCAGCTTGACGAAACGTTCGCGCATGTCCGGCGCAGCAAACGCCTTGCGCACTTCGGCTTCCAGTCTGATCAGTATTGCCGCAGGGGTTTTTGCCGGCGCGAACAGGCCATGCCAGCTTGAATCCATCTGCGTGGGCGGGGCACCCGCTTCGGCCATCGTAGGCACATCGGGCAGAAAGGTGGCCCGCGTCGGGAAATCGTACGCGAGCGCGCGTATTTTTCCGCCCCGGATCAGCGGCAGCCCCAGCGTGGGCGTGACGAACATGACCTGAATTTCACCGGCCACCAGTGCAGAGGTCGCCGCACCGGCGCCCTTGTAGGGGATGTGAACCATGCCGGCGCCAGTCAGCGCATTGAATACCGCGCCCACCAGATGACTGGTATTGCCCACGCCGTTCGATCCATAGGAATAACGGCTGCCGGGTTTTTTGGCGAGCGCGATCAGTTCCTTGACGTTCTGCGCGGCTATCGCCAAGCCTACCGCGAGTATGAATGCCTCGGAAGAACACAGGTGTGACACCGGCGCAAAATCTCGCAGCACATCGAATGGCAGATTCTTGTAGATGCCGGGCGTGACTGTTAGCGAAGCAGACGTGATGAGCAGCGTATGTCCGTCGGGCGCCGCTCGTGCGACCAGATCGGCGCCGATGATGCCGTTAGCACCCGGCCGGTTATCCACGATGAACGACTGTCCGGTCTGCGCCGATAACTGTTGCGCGACGATGCGCGCCGTGGTGTCGGGACCACCCGCGCCGAAGCCGACGATGATGCGCACCGGCCGCGCCGGATAGTGCTGCGCCCAACCCGCGGCACAGAACGGCGGGGCGAGCCAGAGTGAAATCGCGATCATCCACGTGTTACGCATTGCGTATCCTCCCCGTCACCTATTACATCGCGGTCAGATAAAGCGGATAGCTATTCTAAACCGACTTTTTCGCGGCTTGGGATGCTTCAAGCCGCGCGCGTGAACTGTCGTGTGATTGACCCCGCTCGGCGCCGTGGCTATATTGGACGCGGCAAATCGCGTGACCAGCGTGGATACACAAAAACCGCGTCGCGTATTCTTTAATTCATTTCACCCCTGTAAAGGAACGTATGACTGGATTCATCAGACGCGTGGTCACGGGCCACGACAAGAACGGCAAGGCTATTGTGCTCTCGGATGGCATGGCGCCCAGCGTCACCGCCAATCCCCTGCGTTTCGGACATCGTTCAACCGATATCTGGAAAACCACGGCCATGCCCGCGCCCATCACGCGCGAGGAACCCGATGCCATATCGGGGCCCCGGGATTTCACACCGCCCAACGGCGTCAAAATCCGCATCAGCGAATTGCCGCCCGAGCCCGAGGAATTTCGCACCATCACGCCGGAGAAAGCGCGCGAGTTTTTCAAGAGCGGCGGACATGAGTCGTCCTCGACCTTTGAAAAGGGCGGCCGCCATCCCTTCATGCATCGCACGGAATCCATCGACTACGCCGTGGTGCTGGATGGTGAAATCACCATGCTGCTGGACGATCAGGATATCGTGCTCAAGGCCGGCGACGTGGTGATACAGCGCGGCACCAATCACGCGTGGAGCAACCGTTCAGGCAAGACAGTGCGCATGCTGTACATCCTCATCGATGGCCAGTTCGAACCGGAGCTTGCTGAAATGTTCACGGGCGCCACGGGACGCTGACGGAAGGGGTATCGCGCTTCGCCACGTTAAATTTGCATTCCATTTGCGTTCCATTTGCGCTCAATCTCGCCAGGGATTCCCTATGAACCGTCGCAGTATCGTTTCAGCGGCAGTTTTCGCCGCGATCCCTTGTGCAACCGCCGGGATATCGGTGGCGCTGGCGCAGGACAAATTCCCCGTCAGGCCGGTGCGGCTGGTGGCTCCCTTCACGCCTGGCGGCACGCTGGATGTGCTGGGGCGCTCGCTCGGCATAAAGCTTAGCGAAATCTGGGGGCAGCCTGTCGTGATCGAAAACCGCACCGGCGCCGGCGGCGCGCTGGGCGCGGTTGCCGTGTCGAAAGCCACGCCGGACGGCTATACGCTGCTGATCACGGCGGTTGGTTTCGTGACCAGCGCGGTGCTGCAATCCAACCATTTGTATGACCCGATCAAGGATTTTTCAGGCGTGGCGAGCCTTGGCCGCAATGTCGTCGTGCTGCTGGTGTCGCCGTCACTCGGTGTGAAAACCACGGGGGACCTCATTGCGATGGCACGCGCGCAACCCGGAAAAATCATCGCGAGTTCGCTCGGCGCGGGCAGCGGCGGACATCTCAACATCGAGAAATTCCGCCTCGCCGCCGGCTTGAAGATCGTGCACGTTGGTTTCAAGGGCCAGCCGGAAGCGCTGATTGAGGTCGTCGCGGGCCGCGTGCATTTCACCATCATGGGGTTGCCGGCCGCGCTGCCCCTCATCAAGGATGGCAAGCTGATGCCGCTGGCGGTCGCCGACGCGCAGCGCTCGCCGCTGTTGCCGGATATTCCGGCCATTACCGAAACGCCGCTGCCCTGGCGCAGGGACGGCACGCAATGCATACTGGCACCGACAGGCACGCCGCGCGCCGTGATCGGCAAAATCAGCTAGGATATCGCCCGCGAGCTCGACATGCCCGACATCAAGGAGCGCTTCACCGCGATCTCGTTTGTCACGGAGTATGCCGGACCCGAACAACTGGATCGCGCCATGCGCGACGATCTGGCGGCGGTTACGAAGCTGGTGAAGGATATTGGGCTTATACCAAAATGAGTCCGAAGTAAGACCGTAGTGAGCGCGTAGCCTTGGGATGCCGCTGCGCGGCCAGTTAACGCAAAATAAAGGCAGGGTGAATCATGTACAAATTATTTTCAACGATCGTCGTCGCATTGTTGCTCGCAACGGCGACCGCCTACACACAGGCACAGGCGCCATCCATGGACGCATTGATCGCCGCCGCGGCCAAATCGCCTTCAGCCAAGCCCGCGCTGCTGAAAGCGCTGATGAATGGGCACGTGTTCGTCATCGCTACCTGGAAATCGAAAGACGCCAAGGACATCAACGTGCAGGACTTCATGCGCAACGGCAAATCGTTTATCCCGATTTTTCAGGACCAAAAACATTTCGAAACCGAAACCAAGGGTTCGGGCTTTGAAAAGAAAGGCGTCTCCATCGACGCCAACATGCTGGCGTCCATCATGAAGGGCACGGAGACTCTGGTGCTCAACCCCGGCAGCAAAACGCCTATCGACATCGCGGCCAGCGAATTGAAACCGCTGATCGACAAATCGCGTCTGCCGAAAGCGAAGTAATCGCGGCGGCGCCGACATGACAACGAGGGGATAGAACGATGAAACACAGCGAAGCACGTTGGCGCCGCGCGCCTGCGCTGGTCACCGCGCTCGCAACGGCATTATCGATGGTGGTGACTACAGCCGCCGCACAGCACTACCCGGGCAAGCCCGTGCGCTTGATCGTGGGTTTTGTGCCGGGCGGCTCGACGGATCTTGCCGGGCGTTTTATGGCGCAGAAGCTCGGCGAATTGTTCGGGCAGCAGGTTATCGTCGAGAATCGCCCCGGCGCCGGCACGGCGCTTGCGAACGAGCGCGTGGCAACGGCCGCGCCAGACGGCTACACGCTGGTGCTGATGACGGCATCGGGCGCCGGGTTGTCCGCTGCGCGCAGTGATTTGCCCTACGATATCGAACGCGACTTCGTGCCCATTGCGCGCGGCACCGCGACAACCTACGTCGTGATGGTGCATCCCTCGGTGCCGGTGCGTGGCGTGAAAGACCTGATCGCGCTCGCCCGCTCGCGTCCCGGCAAGATGAGCTACGCCTCGGAAGGCGTCGCGGCCTCCGCGCACATCAGCGGCGAGCTGTTCAAATCAATGGCGAAACTCGACCTGCTGCACGTGCCGTACAAGGGCGGCACAGAGAGTTCAACCGCCGTCGCGTCGGGCCATGTCGATGTGGGCTTCCCGTCGCTGACCGCGTCGCTGTCGATGGCCGAGGCCGGCAAGATCCGGCTGCTCGCCGTCACCAGCGTCAAGCGCTCGGCGTTAAAGCCCGATCTGCCGACCGTCAGCGAAAGCGGACTCGCGGGCTATGACCGAGCGAGCTGGAACGGCCTTATGGGCCCCGCCGCCATGCCGAAAGAGATCGTCACCCAACTCCAGGCCGCGATGGAAAAAATTCTTAACCACCCGCAGGCGCGCGAGCAGCTCATGAAAATCGGCCTCGAACCCAACTA
>CAMDDY010000283.1 GCA_945893125.1 Bordetella parapertussis | reverse complement strand
AACCGGTTCATCCACAGCGCCACCGCCATCACCGCCAGCATATACAGCGTGCGTTGCGCGGGCACCTCGAATCCGGCAAGCAAGGTATAAATCAACGCCGCCGTCAGCCCGGCGATCACCGCGGCCTTGCGCGCTGGCAAGCGCAACGCAAGACGCGCGCTGCGTCGCCACAAGCCATACGCCAGCGCGAAGATCAGTCCGGACACCATGGTGATATGCAAACCTGAAATGCTCATCAGGTGATTGACGCCGGCGCGCGTAAACGTCTGCCACTGATCCGCCGGGATCGCGCGCTGATCGCCAATGGCGAGCGCGGCCAGCACGCCCACGTACGGTTTGTCGGGCAACGCCTGCAGGATGCGCGCGCGCAACCGTTCGCGCGTGGCTTCGATCCAGTACGCGGGCTGATGCACCATGGCATCCAGGCGCCGGCTGCCGCTCTTGGGGCGCACTGTGCCGGTGGCACGAATATCACGTTCAAGCAACCACGCTTCGTAATCAAAGCCATGCGGATTGGAACTGCCGCGCGGACGCCGCAGCCGCACCGTGAGTTGCCAGCGTTCGCCCGGCTTGATTTCGGGTTGCGTGCCGCGCTGGCCGTCCTTGGCGGGATTGCCCCACCACGTGAGTGCGATGTGTGATGGCGTCACCGCGTCCGGCGTGATCACACGCTCGACATCGAACTCAAAGCGCACGCTGCGTTCATACGTCTGCGGCAGGCCGGCAATGACGCCAACGATTTGCACATCACGGCCTTCCCACGCGGGCGGCAGCGCGTCGTTCATCCGCACTTGTGCGCGCGTGGCAGCGTAAATGAATCCCGCAGCGAAGCAGCACACGGCCATCACGCTGCAAAAAAGCCAGCGCTGGCCGCGTGTCAGCCACGCCAACAGGATCAGCGGCGGCAACGCAGCGGCCCACGCCAGCGGCGGCAAGATCGCCTGCTGCTGGAGCAGCGCGATACCGGCGACGAAAAGGATGATGAATAATGGCAATGGAGCACACCGGCAATCTGTACAGCACTCAGAACGCCTTGCCCCGTTTGCGGGGCAAGGGAGGGAGTTACTTATTTTGTTGGGCGTTCAAGAAATATCGCTACAATAAACCGCATGTTACGCAAGTATCTGCGGCGTGTGCTGCCCAGCCATCAATCGATACGCGACAATCGTTATATCGCGCGTTTCGCCAGTCGCATGCAGCATCATAATCTATGGCATCTGCACCGGCGTTCGGTGGCCGGCGGCATAGCTGCCGGGCTGTTCGCGGGGTTGATTCCCGGCAGCAATCCGGTGCAATTCGCGGCGGGCGCGTTTCTCGCCATCAAATTCAAGGTCAATCTGCCGCTGTCG
Organism: Bordetella parapertussis; assembly: GCA_945893125.1. GTDB lineage: Bacteria > Pseudomonadota > Gammaproteobacteria > Burkholderiales > SG8-41 > UBA5216. Next base: position 5,352 of record CAMDDY010000283.1, on the reverse strand, counting down.
GTGCTGGTGACGCTGTATTCCAATCCGTTCACCATCGTGCCGTTGTATTGGGTGGCGTTCAAGCTGGGGCAGTTGGTGCTGTTGCAGAACGGCGGCGAGTTGCCGGCGTTCTCGCCGGGCCTTGAAGGCAGGGGTTATCTGGAATGGCTCGCGATGGCATGGCAATGGCTGACCAGCGTAGGCAAGCCGCTGCTCATCGGTATTCCGCTGCTTGCCATGGGGCTTGCAATCATTGGATACTTCATCACCGATTGGGCATGGCGTCTTGGTGTGATGTGGCAGTGGCACCGGCGCAAAAATCGCAATCTGAAAAAGAAAATACGCCCATGAAACCCCGCTACTGGACCCAGGCCACGCGCGAACTGTCCGCGCGCGATCCGGTGATGAAAAAACTGATCGCGCAACATAAAGGCATCACGCTCGGCAGTCGCGGCGACGCGTTTCAAACGCTGGCGCGCGCCATCGTGGGTCAGCAAATATCGGTGAAGGCGGCGCAAAGTGTATGGGATCGTTTTGTCGCGGCGCATGACGCCATGACGCCGCCGGTGATTGCCGCATCCAGCGTCGAAACGCTGCGCGCGTGCGGACTCTCCGGTCAGAAATCCGGCTACCTGCTTGATCTGGCGTCGCGCTTTGCCGACGGGCGGCTGCAAGCGGCGCGCTGGACGCGCTTGAGCGACGAGGCGCTGATCGAGGAGCTGATACAGGTCAAAGGCATCGGCCGCTGGACCGCGGAGATGTTCATGATTTTTAATCTCACGCGCCCGGATATATTTCCAGTCGGCGATCTCGGCCTGCAAAAAGCCATCACACTCAATTACAATCGCGGCCGCAAACCCACACCAGCACGCATGCAACGTATCGGCGCCACCTGGGCGCCGTGGCGCTCGGTGGCGACGTGGTATATGTGGCGCAGCCTGGACCCGATTCCGGTTGAATACTGAGCCACTCCGCAGAAGCATTGTAAGTATTTGTTTTTATTAACAATTTTAAAACATTTTAAATCATTGACCCACACGGAATTCGTTACAGCCTATCGCAGCGCGCGTGTCACCGTCGAATTCGATCGCGTGCGCGCCGGGCAATTCCTGAGCGCGCGGCTGCTATTGCCGGTGATGATACTGCCGCTGCTGGGCGCCGGTGTCGGGCTGGCGCTGATCGGATGGCTGTGGAGCGGCTTGCTGGTCATTGCAATGGGCATCATCGCGCCGCGCCTGATCAAACGTTCCGCGCCGCATTTTTTGCTCACGCAAATGCTCGGCGACGAAAAGCTCTATGCTGACGTGCAGCGCGCCGGCATCATGCGCATCGATAACACAGACGCACAACCCGCCAAGGCAGACAAACCATGATGATACCGATACCGATGCCGATACGCTTCGCCAACCTTATGGTGGGTATAGTGAGTATGGCGTGCCTCGCACCGACGCCCGCAGTCGCGCAGAATTTTCCGTCGCGCCCGGTCGAACTGGTAGCCCATTCCGCACCCGGCGCGGGCAACGATCGCATCGCGCGCATCCTCGCCGAAATTCTGATGAACGAAAAACTCGTTAACAACCAGACGGTGAGCGTGACCAACCGCACCGGCGGCGCGGGCACCGTTGCCTACAACTACATCAAAAGCCGCAAGGGCGACCCGCATGTGATCCTCACCGGTGTCAGCAACACGCTGCTGTCTGCGTCGCTGCGTCCGGAGTTCAACGTCAACCTGGATCAGTTTCATCTGCTGGCGATGTTCGGCCGCGATCCGCAAGCGGTGATCGTCGCCGCTGATTCGCCCTACCGCACGTTCAAGGATTTGGTCGATGCGGCCAAAAAGGAACCGGCCACGCTGGTCGCCAGCATCGGCTCGCCCACCAGCGCCGGACGCATGCTGTTGTGGTCCATCGAGCAGGAAACCGGCGCGCGCTTCAAGGTGGTGTCGATGAAAGGCGGCGCCGACGCCATCATCGCGGTGATGGGCGGCCACACGCAATTTTCGACCGAAAACATCTCCGAAGGCATGGCCGCACTCGAAGCAAAAAAACTGCGCGTGCTCGCGGTCTCCACCATGCAGCGCATGGCCATCGTGCCCGACACGCCGACGCTGAAGGAACTCGGCTACAACATCCACATCGGCTCCGCGCGCGGCTTCGCCATGGGCGCCGGCGTGCCGAAAGAAACCGCCGCGCACATGGAAGGCGTGCTGGAAAAAGTCTATCGCGGCGCGGCATGGCAGACCCACGCCAAGGCCAATCACTACGAAAACATCTGGATGGGCAGCGTGGAATTCACCAAGTATTTCCACGAGCGCCAGGAGTGGGTGCGCAACTTTTTGAAGGCTATCGGGGCAGTGAAATCCTGACTTTGAAACCACGGGCACGGCCGGGCCCGTCGCTCGCAGCAGACTAATCCGGCTTCATCCCGGCATCTCTCACGAGTTGCCCCTTCTTTACAATTTCGTCCTTGATCTGGGCCGCGAATTCCTGTGGCGACCGGCCTACGACTTCCAGCCCCAAATCAGTTAATCGGGTCCGCACGTCAGACGTACCGATTGCCTTGAGCGTATCCTGATAAAGCTTCTGAACAATGCCGCTTGGCGTGTTGGCCGGGACAAGAAATCCAAACCATGCGACCGCCTCGAAACCGGGATAGCCCGATTCTGCGACGGTGGGCACATCGGGAATGTGCGGCCAGCGCTTCAGTGAACTGACGGCAATCGCGCGCAATCGATTGCTGCGTACCTGCGGCAGCACATTGACGACGTTTCCAAACGTCATCTCAACACGCCCTGACATGACATCCTGCACCGACAAAGTGGGCCCCTTGTATGGAACATGCACCATGTCGATGGCGGCTACTTTTTTCAATAACTCTCCGGCCAAATGCTGGGACGACCCGTTACCCGAAGATGCGTAACTGAGTTTTCCAGGATGCGCCTTGGCCAAAGCCACAATTTCTTTTACGTTACGCGCGGGCACCGAGGGATGTACGGCAAAAATATTCGTCGACAGTGCGACAAGCGTGACCGGTGCAAAATCCCTCAGCGGATCATAGGGCAATTGCTTTCCAAAAAGCGTCACGTTCGTGGTCATCGCGGCATCGCCGGATACCAACAGCGTGTAACCATCGGACGCCGCCTTGGCAACCCGCGCAGCGCCAAGATTGCCGACCGCCCCGGGCAGGTTTTCGACGATCACCGGTTGCCCCCAGAACTCGGTGAGCTTCTGGCCCACCACGCGTGCCAAGACATCGGCTCCCGCTCCCGGCACGAATCCCGCGACTATACGCACGGGCTTTTCAGGATAGTTCGACTGTCCAAAGGCGCCGATCGGCGTTGCCAAGATTGATATTGCAAACAAAATGCCCCGAGAGACTTTCATATACACTCCCACAAAAAATGCGGTAGCTGTAAATGCAGTAGCTGTGCGATTTTACTGAAATCAAGCCTATCATATCGAGTTGCCGTAAGAATGCAAGTTACAAGATTGCAATGCCTTACTTGCCGTTCATTGCCTCACTGCTTCGCTTCTGAACATCAACCTGCAAGCAATCAAGCCGTCCGCAACGCCCCATCGATCAAGCGCAGCACCCGGTTCGCGCGTGCCGCGATTTCCATGTCGTGGGTGACGATAATAAAACTTGTCGCAAGCGACTGATTCAGTTCCAGCATCAAATCAAACACCGCGCCGGCGTTTTTGCGATCCAGGTTGCCGGTTGGTTCATCCGCCAGCACGCACGCGGGGCGGGTGACCAGCGCGCGCGCTAGCGCCGCGCGCTGGCGCTCGCCGCCCGACAATTCCCCCGGCGTGTGTTCCCGCCGGTGCGACAAACCCACATCATTCAGTACGCGCCGCGCCTCGGCGTACGCTTCGACATTGGGCGTGCGGCGGATCAGCAACGGCATCGCCACGTTTTCGACGGCAGTAAATTCGGGCAACAGGTGATGAAACTGGTACACAAAGCCCAGCGCCTGATTGCGCGTGGCGCCGCGCTCGGCTTCGCTTTGTTCGCGGATGTTCTTGCCGAGGATAAAAATATCGCCGGCAGTCGCCTGATCCAGCCCGCCCAGCAAATGCAACAGGGTGCTTTTGCCCGAACCGGACGCGCCGACAATGGCCACGCGCTCGCCGCGCGCGATCTCGAAATCGATGTTGAGCAGCACCGGCACTTCGACCTTGCCTTGCTGGTAAATCTTGCGCAGCCCGCGGCAGGCGATCACGGACTCATTCATACCGCAGTGCCTCCGCCGGATTGACCTGGGAAGCGCGCCACGCCGGGTAAATCGTGGCTATTGCCGCCATGAAGAACGAGAGACAAGCCGTCAGCACCACGTCCATCGGACGCAGTTCCGAGGGCAAACTCGAAATTTGATACACCGACGGATCGAGGAAGCGAAAACCAAACAGGCGTTCGACGAAACCCACGATTACATCCACGTAGAGCGCACCGAGGATACCGAATACGGTGCCGACGGCCACGCCCACCACGCCGATTACGATGCCCTGCGTCATGAAGATTTTCATCACCCCGCCGGGGGATGCGCCCAGCGTGCGCAGAATCGCAATGTCGGCCTGCTTTTCCTTCACCACCATGAACAAACTCGACACCAGATTAAACGCGGCAATGGCGATGATAAAAAACAGCAGCAGCGACATCATGCGTTTTTCCAGATCGACGGCGCGGAAATACGTGGCATTCATGCGCGTCCAGTCGTTCACCAGCGTGTTCGGCGGCACCTGCGCCGACAAATCACGCGCCACGCGCTGCGCCTGAAACAGATCATCCAGCTTCAAGCGCACACCGCTGATCTGATCACCCATGCGATACAGACGCTGCGCGTCTTCAATATGCGTGAGCGCCAAGCCGGAATCGATTTCGTGATGCCCCACGCGAAACGTGCCCACCACGGTGAACTGTCGCAGGCGCGGCAAAATGCCCGCCGGCGTCACCTGACCCTGCGGCGCCACCAGCACCACCTTTTCGCCCACGGTTACATTCAACGCGCGCGCCAGCGAATCGCCGAGAATCACGCTGAATTCGCCGGGCTTGAGGCTATCCAGCTTGCCCTGCCGCATGCTGATCGCCAGATCATCCACCCGGCCTTCCATCTCCGGCACGATGCCGCGCAGATAAGCGCCGCGCACCTGGCTGCCGCTGGTCAACAAACCCTGTGCGTTGACGTACGGCGCAACCGCCTGCACGTTCGGGTGCGTTTTCGCGATGGCGGCGACCTTTTCCCAATCCGATAGCTTGTCGTCAAAGCCCGAAATCTGCACATGCGCCACCGCCGACAGCATGCGCGTGCGCACCTCGCGCTGAAAACCGTTCATCACCGACAGCACGGTAATCAGCACCGTCATGCCGAGCGCG